>JAIXPR010000166.1 GCA_027486155.1 Pseudomonadota bacterium
AAAGTTCTTCCTCTTCGTACAGGGGTTCGACACCCACTGTCCATTTGCGCTCCCCACGAAGAACGACCGCTTCACTCGAGGCCTCCACAGCGATCTGGATTTCACCAAGTGCTATTGGACCTTCGATACCACTCAACCGATTAAGATGAATGGAGAGGATACCTTTCCGGTGCTCACCTCCTCTCAGAATCAAACCACAACACAGAACACCGCCACCCTTACGAAGCGAGACATCGACTACATGACCGCCCTCTATGATGGCGAGATTAATGAGGTGGACACACTGGTGGGAACACTCCTCGACAAAGTAAAGGCGCTCGCCCTTGATTCAAAAACGATCGTAGTGTTTCTCTCGGAACATGGGGACGTGCTCGGAAAACACGGTAGGTTCATGCGCGGAGGCCCCCTCCACGGCACCTTTTATGACGAGGTTCTCAACATCCCAGTCATTATCCGCAACCCACGCCTCCCACACGCCCCTCGACACCTCTCGCAGCTCATTGAGAGCATCGACATCGCGCCCACCCTCCTTGAGATGGTGGGTCTACCCTCCCCACCAACTTTTACTGGTCAGTCGTTTGTGCCACTCCTTCGCGATCCAACGCGCCCGGGACGCGCAAGCGTCTTCGCTGCCTCAATGTTCATACCCGAGCCAGGAAATCTCCTCTTTGACAAAGCGAACCTCGTCGGAATGATAAGAACGAGGGAGTGGAAGTATATCGAGGAGTTTCTGTGGCCGATGACCCCCGAGCTCCGTGCATCGTGGAGGTCTAGACTTCCGCCTCCCGCCGAGAAGAGAGCGGAACTTTACGACATTCGCACCGATCCGGGGGAGCTCACCGATCTTTCACAGCAAACCCCCAAGGTGCGCGAGAACCTCTCGTCAGAACTGGACCTCAATCAGTACATCACCGAAGCTACGAATCGGTGAGTTTCTTTGGCAGTGGCGCGCAGACCACACCCAATGCGAAGCCCTCATCCGATTGAGTGAAGTGAGCTACAGGTTTTATCAACTCAAAGCTTCGCACCTCTTTCAACTCCTGACAGAACACCCAGGCGAGCACACCTCGGTAGGGAGCATCCGTGGCAGATTGAATGCCGTAGGTCATCCCGGCTGAAAGGTACGCCACGATGTACTGGATACGAGTTCCACCTTTATCGATGCTCTTAAACTCCGGGATCGCCCCCCTCTCTACCGTGACTCGATTGGAGAGCGCATCGGGATATGGAGCCAGGGCGTCGCTATATAAGGCCCGGGTTGAGAGCACCTCATTTGCGATCAGCCGCTCTGCTGCAGCCCTGTCTACCCCACCGATCACCTTAAGCCGGAGAACGGAATCCCCATCAACGAAGCGATAAAGCTCGGTCATCGCATCGCCCCGTTTGTGTTGCTCGAAGACGAACGGAGCGAAGGGGGTCGCGGGATGCCCGTGCTCAGACTCGGCGGCGGCGACAGTAACCAGCCAACCGACCCCCACCCCAACTAGAAGAGAGAAACTGACGCAACGAGCGGCGAATGACATAGGCTAAGGACCTTAGGTAACGTGACTAATTCTGCACCTCTCATCATCCCCCAAATCATGCGCGAAGCCCACATTTTTATCATCTACAAGTATAGGAAATTCAGCTAGGCTTACGACATGGTGTGTGACCATCCCAACCTTACGGCTTGTACGAGACCGTCACACACGTACACCAGCACAAGGAGCTGTCATGTCCCTTAGAACCCTCGCCATCGCTCTTCTCTTGGTATCCGCAACCGGCGCCTCACCCTGCATGGCTCAAGCTAAACCGGCCCTAGACGAGGTCTCTTTCGTTTCAGACCGCGAGTTCGATTCAGCCTCAATCATCTACGCCGTTGCGGAGGAGCGCGGGTTTCTCGCCGACGCTAAGATTCGCCTCGTTCCGATCTCGGCGGGACCTTCTATTCTCCCGGCGACCGGTGCTCTTCCCGTGCGGTTGAACGGCGAGCTCGTCTTCGCCGGGCGGCACCGCCTGTACCGAATTGAAGCGCTACAGCCGTGGCAACTCAAAATTTTCGGTATCAACGCGCAGGACCAAAAAAAGTGGAATGAGGCGATCCTTGTCAGGAGATCTCTCAAGGTCGATTCGTTTGAAAAACTCCCTGAGAGAACGAAGTTCGGCTTGGCCGGGGGGCGTGGCACCTCAGAAACGCTTGTGGACCTCACCTTGAAAGAGGCGAACCTTCCGCGGGAGCGCTTCACCTTTGAGAACATCAGTGAACACCCGCTCTCAGCGTACCAAGGCTCTCAAGCGGGGCTCCTCTCCGGCATTAACGCGCTCTACGCACGCGAGCCGTACCTCTCCACCATTATGGCGAGCGGAGAATGGGCCGCTCTACTCGATGCTCCGTGGTACGCGACCCACATCTTAAGCCCCTGGCCACTGACGATGAGCGCCTTTGACAAGCACTTTCTTACATCAAGACCGGAGGTCGCAAAGCGCCTCCTCCAGGCGCTTGAACGCGCCCAGGTTTTTGTGAATGAGCATCCGGACGACGCGGACGCTATCTTTACGGCCTACCTTAAAAAGAAGACCGGCGTTTCAGTGACGGTGCGACGGGTGTCGTTCCTCCGCTACGACCAGGTCGCCCCGGAAATTCTCCAAAAGCAAGCGGATTGGTACTTCACCCAGGGCCTCCTCACCGGTAAAATTAACTCTGGTGAGATGCTCTTTAATGACAAACTACTGCCTCAATAACAGTATCCTGCAACCATTACCGCGACTCTTTGCAAGCGTAGTCGCTCTCTTGTCGTGGGCGTGTGTCTCTGCAGCTCCTGTCTCTGCGGCTCCTCTCTCTGGCACCCCGGACACCTTCAAACCTCAGAGATTCGCCCACCAACTCAACGATCGACTCAGTTCCTTTCTTGACCAGCGGCGCACGATCTCCCTCTCTGACCTAGGTGACCTGACAAGGTGGAACCTCCTCATACCGAGTGAGCTTCCAAAGAGGAGCGATGGAAAACCCCGCCCCTTTACTCGGAGAGAACTCACAGCCGTTGTCAGTGAGCTGGCGAGCACGATGGGACTCCCTCCGTCCACTCCCCTCGAACTCTCGGGAGAGCACGCCATGGCGCTCTCAATCGCTCGTGAGGAGATCCTCTCTACCTATCCAAATGCGCAGGTGATCGTAGAGGCCCGAGACGGGCTCGTGTACTCACTCCTCGCTCAGATGAGAGCAACGACAACCCGTCGCAGCACCATCGGCGCAATCTCCTTCCCGTATATGGGTCGTAACCATCCATCTACCGAAGCGCCGATGTACACCGCGCACGAGTCTGACCTGATCGAGTCGGTCATGGAGCGAGCTCGCCAGATCCTACGAGGTGTCCTGCTCACGGTTGACGCCGCGGGGAATCTTACTGGTGGCCCCTTGCTAAACAACGCT
>JAIXPR010000317.1 GCA_027486155.1 Pseudomonadota bacterium
ACGAACTCCCCTCGTTCGACTCTCCGCCTCCGCGCTGATGCGCTACGGCCAGACTAGCGTCGTGCTAAGTTGGTTGCTGGCATTCGTCATATACGATCACTATGCGCACAGAGAACTGAACCCTTCAAGGGAAATGCGTTCGATAGGATCCAAGAGGGATTCAGAGGCGGGAACGGCGGGAGGGCGCGCATGTTACGACATGACGTCGACAACACAAGCCGACGAAGGGTCGCCCGCCCCTACCACTCCGGCCCCTCCGATGCCCCCGGGCGCAAATCATGTAATGAGCGCGTCAGGTCGTTATCGTACTCTCCATCGAGGGTAACGGCGATTCGGCCTGAGCGAACGAACTCGGTGATTCCGTGCGGTTCCAGATGCGCAAGGAGCGACGAGATCTCCCCTTCCGTTCCGGTAAACTGCACAAGCGTTCCACGAGCGGTTCGCTCAACGAGCTTGCACTCGGCGAAGCGCGCTTGCAACGCCGACTCCTCATCGTACCCGAGGCGAGCGCGAATAAGCGCGACCTCTCGGTGGACGATATCGGGCTCGGCGAAGACGAATACCCGACGAACCTCTATCATTCGCTCAATTTGTCGTCCGACCGTTGCCGCGATGATCGGATCGGTCGAGATGGTAACCGTAAAACGCGAGATCCCCTCCTGCTCGGTTGCTGATACGGTGAGGCTCTCCACGTTGATCTTTCGTCGCGTAAAGAGCGAGGTGAGTCGTAAAAGCACACCCGGGCTATTATCGGTCCATACAAGAAACGTTACTGGCTGATTCATAAAACTCTTCCCTTTCTACTCTAAACGAATATTCGCGACTGAGGCACCGGCGGGAATCATCGGAAAGACGTTCTCCTCCTTCTCGCACACAACCTCAACGAGATAGGGCCCTGAGGTTTCCCACATCTCGGTTAACACCGCTTGAACATCACAACACCGCGCAACCTGCTTGCTCGGAATTCGGTATGCCTCAGCCAACTTCAGAAAATCAGGATTCTCCATCTCTACAGAGGAATAGCGCTTATCAAAGAAGAGCTGCTGCCATTGGCGCACCATGCCGAGGAAGTTGTTGTTGAGGATGACTATCTTCACCGGCAACTTCCACTGCGCGATCGTTCCAAGCTCTTGGAGTGTCATCTGGAATCCACCATCGCCTATAACAGCGAGGACTCGCTGGTTAGGCACACCGACCGCAGCACCCATAGCCGCGGGAAGGGCGTATCCCATCGTGCCGAGGCCTCCCGAGGTGAGGAGCGTGTTCGGCTTTCGGAACGGGTAGTACCGAGCCGCGGCCATCTGATGCTGGCCTACATCGGTGACCACGATTGCCTCGCCCTTCGTTACTACGCCGAGATCGCCGATAACCTTGCTCATCGTCGGTAATCCATCACGTGGAGCGAGATCACGGGCGATAACCTTCTCATGCTCACGTTCGTGACAGGCGGTGAACTCATCGAACCACTCCTTGGAGCGCTCACGCTTGATGAGCGGGATAAGGGCGCGCAACGCCTGTTTCGCGTCGCAGACGACACCAACAGCGACCTGAACATTTTTGCTCAGCTCAGCTGGATCGATGTCGATGTGAACGATCTTCGCATCTCGCGCGTACTCAGAGAGCTTGCCCGTAACCCGGTCGTCGAATCGCATGCCGACCGCTATGATTACATCCGCCCTATTGGTGAGGATGTTCGGTCCGTAGTTTCCGTGCATTCCCAACATCCCTACATAGAGGGGGTGGTTCGTTGGAAACGTGGTCAATCCAAGCAGGGTCGAGGCGACCGGTATCTCCGCTTTTTCGGCGAAGGCTCGGGCCTCTTCATGCGCTCCAGAGATGAGACATCCGTGACCAACGAACATGAGCGGACGTTTCGCTTCGTTGAGTAAGCGCGCCGCTTCTCGTAGGCCCGAAAGCTCAACGATATGCTCACATTCAAACGATCTCTCTCTTGGCGCTTTGGAGAGATCCGCCGTTATCTTCTCGAACTGTGCGTTCTTCGTGATGTCAATCAGAACGGGTCCTGGCCTTCCTGAGCGGGCGACAGCGAACGCCTTCGGAATAACCGTGAGCAGCTCCTCAGCGCTCGTCACCTGATAGTTCCACTTCGTAATCGGCACAGTGATGCCGATGATATCCGTCTCCTGAAAGGCGTCAGTTCCGAGGAAAGAGCGGGCGACCTGGCCGGTAATGCATACCATAGGGACGGAATCGAGCATCGCGTCCGCGATACCTGTGACGAGGTTGGTCGCTCCGGGACCAGAGGTCGCCATACACACACCAACTCGCCCACTCGCTCGCGCGTATCCCTCCGCGGCGTGCGCGGCGCCCTGCTCGTGCCGCACCAAGATGTGTTGAATATCGTCCCGGTAATCGTAAAGCGCGTCGTACACCGGCATAATCGCGCCACCTGGATAGCCGAAGATCGTATCGACCCCTTCTCGTTTCAGCAGCTCAAGTAAAAGTTGTGCGCCTGTAAACTCCTGTGGGCCAGGAGCGCTTCGTTCTTGTGGAAGAATATGAGCCGTACTCATTGGGAACCCTTTTCATACACATAAAAAAAACCCCCGCACCGTTTTACGGGTGCGGGGGCTTTTATCGCCTCTGCCTATACCTTTTACAGCATAGGGCCGCACCCTGCTCGTACGAGCACCACCACCACGACCACGCTAACGACGACAGAGCGCACAAAGCCCCTGTGTGCTAGAAGGTTTCGAAATGATGTGATGGCACGTGAATGCGACATGGCGGGCAGAGTAGGTTGAGCACGCAAAACAGTCAAGGCTAGTTATCGAGTCTCCGAGATATGGCGTTGCCCTGCGAGGCCTCATGCCCATCATTCACGGTGTAAATACAGGATATTAGCCTACCGCATGGACAAAGGATGGTACCCAACCCTGGCGCAGCACGAGAAGCTTGTAGGAAGCGCTTTATTTCAGGTGGTATACTCTCTGTAGTTCCAGCCTTACGGCGGGATTCGGTTTTGAAGAGGGAACACGCGTATGGAAGAGGTCAAAGGCCACGCAATCCTAGACGCACAATCGGTTGACGAGTGCGTCATCGACCAAGACTGGGGCGCCTACTCCGCTCAGGACCACAAAACGTGGGAGACCCTCTTTAATCGGCAGATAGCGACGCTCAAGGGAAGGGTCTGCGAGGAATACTTCACCGGACTCAAAACGCTGAACCTCGTCGCGGAAACCGTGCCCGATTTCGAGAAGATGAATCAACATCTGCGCGCCGCAACAGGGTGGGAGGTTGTCGCGGTTCCAGGGCTCATCGCGTCGCGACCCTTCTTCTCTATGCTCGCGAACAAACAATTTCCCGCGGGTACCTTCATCCGAACCCCCGAACAACTCGACTACCTTGAGGAGCCTGATATCTTTCACGATGTCTTTGGTCACGTCCCCCTCCTCTCGAATCCATCGTATGCCGCCTACATGCAGGAGTACGGCCGAGCGGGCCTTGCAGCCATGGATCACAAAGGGGTGAAGTTCCTCGCTCGACTCAATTGGTACACCATCGAGTTCGGATTAATCAAAGACAATGGGACGATTAAAGCTTATGGAGCGGGTATCATGTCCTCGTATGGTGAAGCGAAGTACGTCATGACGGATCCCTCACCTAACTTCCTGCAATTTGAGCTGGAGAGGGTTCTCCGCACCGGCTACTACATCGATGACTTTCAAGCTTCCTACTTTACGATCGATAGCTTCGATGCTTTATTTAAAGAGTGCATAGAGCGTCCCTTTATTCCCCTCTATGAGTCTTGTCGGAATAAACCGACGCTGAGTCCGTTTGAGATCACTGATTCGGACAAGGTGCTCAGAAAGGGAGCTGGGGAATACTGGAAGGACTTTCCGAAGACCAAGACGAAGCTCAAGTAGAGTGAGAAACCATGTCCAACCTAACATCGAAGCGCTGCTCGCAATGCCAGCCTGGCACTCCCGCACTTACGGAAGAGGAGCGATCTATACTGGGTCGCGAGCTACCGGAGTGGAAGGCTATCGAGGGAACTAAGCTTCACCGAGAATACAAATTTAAGACCTACATGGATGGGGTTGCCTGGGTGCAGCAGGCGGGTGCGATATCAGACCACGAGGATCATCATCCCGATATTCATGTCTTCTACCGCCGCGTTGTGTTGGATCTCTGGACCCATACGGTGAATGGACTGAGTGAGAATGATTACATCCTCGCCGCTAAACTCGACCAGAGTTACAGCGCGTTTCCGGGAAAACGGTGAGCTCCCCGCGCAGCGCTCTCTCCACTCGACATATTTTCGTTGACACCTATGTGAGGCTCCCCCATGTTGGAGTGATGAACTCACTCTCAAAGCTCCTCGCGACCGCGCTCTGTGGCGCGTTACCATATCTCGCCTCGACAAACTCTTTCGCTCAGGCCAATCAGAGTTATTCCCTTCCCGCGCCCGGCTATGACATCGCCCTCGCCAGCGACGGAACCGCTGTTGTTTCTTTGCGGGGCACCAACGTGGTGTGGGTGCGAGACGCCGCTGGAATCCCCCGCACGCCCTCATTCGATTCGGGGCTCTTTAAAGTTCAACTGAAGTCAAACGGGTCCAAAGCGTACCTGCTCGGAATCAATACCCCTAATCTTTACGTCTTCACGCTTGGGCCTGACTCAGCAGTAGTCCGGTCCTTTGACGCCTTGCCGATTGATTTCAAACTCTCTCCTGATGAGGGGCGTGTAGTCGTTGGCCTCAACAACAAGACCAGCATTATCTCTGATACGATACACTTTGAGGACGGAATTCCTTTATCTCTTTCACATCAGCCGCGAGCAATCGCCATCGCACCCGATAGCTCCACGGCCTACCTAGGGGTGGGTAGTTCGATTGTGCGGATAGATATTCAGAGCCGACGAATACTTCAGAGTACACGCATTCGAGGAGCGGTAAAAAACCTCGCGCTTTCGCCATCTGGGAAACGCCTCTACGTAATCACCGCTCAGCCACCAAAAGACGGAAAAACGAGCTACCTACTCAGGGTGATGAACACCGAAACCAACAAGGTTACGGCTGTCCGAAAGATAGAGGTAGAGGGCTCCGCAACTTCCACCTTTGATATTGAGGCAGGAGCTCGGAACATATTCATTTCATCGACCCAACCTCTCGTGACCGGAACACGCAACGCTGGGGTCGTTCGGGTAGCAACCCAAAAAAACGGGGTTGGCCGACCACAATTCTTCGCCCAGGCGAATGCGGGAGCAGGCCCAATAGGGTACTCTGGCTCGTCACGCTCCTTGGGCATCATCCTCACGTCATCTCAATTGGTGCAATTTAGGAGGACTCCTCGCTAGCCCGCCTAGCAAGGCTAACCTTATTCTTCAACGGTTTCTTGTACACTCTCTCGATCAGTATCGCTCCAAGGCGAATCTGCTGTCGGTGCCCTAGTAAGGCCGTCGAGCTCCCCGCCGTCGCCAGTCCCTGCGAGCGGCCCCTCGCCCCGTTCCCTGTGGACGGTTCTTTTTGAGCCTACCGATTAATTCACTGAGCGGCTTATCGAGCGCTGGCTGAATATCGTCTCGACGCTCCAAGGCTTGCAGAACTTCCCCCACCGTCTCAACGGTTGAGAGGCATCCGTGACGGGGCTCCTTACGAATTTGATCATACAAAGATCTCCTCGATGAACGGATGACTAAGCGAGGCAGTTTGAGGAGCCACGCGTTTCTCCACCACAACGTTTTGGCCTGACTCCAGGTACCATCGAGCACGACAATACCTTCAAGCTCCTTGAGAACTTTATCTTGGTCCTCACGAGGGGCGCCTTTTTTTTCATCCTCAAAAAGCGATCGATCTTTAGGTAGCTCCTCCACTCGTACACTTCCGAGGTAGAGCACACCCCACTTGCGATTCTCGACCTCTTCCCGCCCAAGCGCTTTTTTGAAATTGGGCCACGAGAGTCCGGTACGGAGAACGGTGCCCGGAAATGATGCCTGCAGTATCGGAGCGGTTCCGATATCCACACCGGGCTCCTGCGGGTGCTGCAAGATAAGAAGCTTTGTACGAGCCTTGATAGGTGCCGTGAATTCGCAGACGCAGTACGGGAATACGCGCCCACACGTAGCGCATGGCTTCTGCTCTTCGGGACAGGTTTGGGGCTCATTCGTATCCATAGAGATCCTCTACTTCAGATCCGCTGATGAGATACCCGGTTAATCGGCCTTATTCGGCACACCCCAATTCAGCTTGGTGCGGAGGATATCAAAATAGCTCTTATCAGGCGAGATAACGAACCGAACGGTCTGCTTCGCCTGCGTTATGCGAACAAAATCACCGGACTGGAGTTGCTGGGACACCTGTCCATCGATAGTCACCCACGCGTCACCTTTGTAGTGCGGAAGCTTGATCCCAACGGTGCTCGATCCTGGAAGGATGAGGGGACGATTGGTGAGCGAGTGCGGACATATAGGTGTCACCAGAAACACACTCAGTGATGGATGCGCGATAGAGCCTCCAGCCGCGAGTGAATAGGCGGTTGAGCCGGTGGGCGTGGCGATAATTATTCCGTCCGCTCGGATCCGCGCGACATCATGCTCATTCACCGAGAGATCCAGTTCAGGAAGTGGAGAACGCGCGCCCTTCTGGACAACAGCATCATTGACCGCTTGCGATTCGAAGATCACGTTCCCCTCTCGCACGACCTGTACGAAGAGGAGCACTCGCTGAGCGGAGGTCACCTCGTTATTAAGAGCGTTCTCAAGAACGCTAAAGAGCTCCGAGGG
>JAIXPR010000139.1 GCA_027486155.1 Pseudomonadota bacterium
GATCTTCAAACCACTCCGAACCGAGAGCCAATTGAAACGACTCGCTCGCCCCTGAGCCTCAAGGGTGCGCAATCGTTGATGCCGGTAGGGGTCGAGGCCAGCGGCGCGCCACGCTGAGTCGTCAATAAGCACAAGCGAGAACGCGATCCCCGTGTACGTCGAGAGGATCCAGAAAATACCTATCGCCGCGGAGCTCGCGGTATCCCAGAAAAGAGAACGACCGTCGGGCGCGGGATACGAAAGAATCCCAACAACTAACGCTGTAGCCGCCATCGGAGTTACCAAAGAACGGATAACCGCTCCAGGCTCTCGTTGACCAAGTAGCAACGCGGACTTCAACGCGTCCACCGTCGTCCCTCCGAGCAAGCCAAACGCCGCGAAGTAAAAATAGAGACGGAACGCCCAGAATACCGCGATACAGAAAGCAAAGAGAAAGATAGGAGCGGCCCACTCTACGCGCGCGAAGCCAATGCCGATCATCGGAAGCTCAAGCGCGCTCCACACGGCAAATCCCACAGCGATAATCTTGAGTGAGGCGAGGAAGGGGCTCCCCAAGCTTCCTTTGACATGCTCAAGTTTGCGCCGCCAACGGAGCACTACGAAACTCACGACGATCAGCTGCAGTAAGCGGCCGAGGATTGTAAGACCGTTGACGCCACCATCACCGTATCTATCAGCCTGACTCAACCCCTCAAAAATTGACGAGAGGGCGAGGACTCCGAACATCGGCAGGAGGATGGAGATATCGTTCCGCAGCAGACCTGCCGCGATGGCGAATGGCTCAAGAGCGGACTGTCCCCTCTCTCCGACCTCTGTTTTTTGTTGTTCTGAGTGCATGGAAAGCTTACTCATGCCGAGGTGGCATATACCGCCGTCATCTTAAACCAAGCATGGGATGGGCTCAATCGAACAAAGGGGGAAAGGTGAAAGGGAACCGTGGGAGCGACAATCAGTGCCCCCTTTTCTGGCAAGATCAACCTCTATACGCCGAACCGGTATTCACAAAGAGCACGGCGAGAGCACCCCGAGGGGAGGAATCCGCTCAACAAGGGTGACTATAAAAAATAGAACCGTGGGCAGGGGATGCTGTTTTTCCCCACTCGCATGCTTGAAGTCTCGCCGCTCTCATTGTGGAAAAAATTAGCCCACCTCAGCGATTAGCTGCTGGCTACCGATGGACTATTGAAACCAAGGCAGCTCAGTCTCAAGATTCTTAAGCACATCTCGAAGCCCTACACCTGAGGGCGCGATGACCACACCACCATCAACTTGACGTGCTATCTTACCGAGCATCTGCTCCTGGTCTGATTCAGAGCCAGCCACCTTAACTTTCTTGACTCGATCCGCTCCCAGCAGTTCAAGGTCCTCTTCGAGGGTATCCTTCTCCTCTGCCAGTATTACGAGGCGATGGCCATTAATATTGACCAGAGCTGGCTTTTTACCTGTGTAGGGAACGAAGAAGTTATTCATACGTACCTCAAGGTTAATCACGCGGGTCCCGCATTTCAACTCAGAACCCTTTGATTTTCTACCACACTTTCTTGCCAGAGTGCCTCCATGCTTTATAAACGCCGCTCGCTAGCGGACCACCTACGATGGATTCAGCTAACTCCGCCGCACAACACAACTTATCAAGGTCAAGCGATGTCGAAACTCCTAGAGCATGGCATAAGTAGGCGACATCCTCGGTCGCGACATTACCCGACGCTCCCGGCGTGAAGGGGCACCCTCCAAGACCGCCGATAGAAGTTTCAAATATCGACACCCCTTCGCACAACCCGGCGTACACATTCGTGACACCGAGTCCCCACGTGTTGTGTAGATGCAACGAAAGAGGAATTCCCAACGGGCGCAACAGCTGGACGCATGCCCGAACGGAATTAGGATGAGCGACACCAACCGTGTCAGCAAGACATATCTCGGCCAGCGACTCCCCGAGTCCACTCAACGCTGCGAGGTATCGCTCAACGAGGTTCACGACGGCCTCAGCCCGCACCGCTCCTTCGAAACCACATCCGAACGCGGTCGAAATCATTAAACCGTGGACACCCTTTCCGGCCCTATGAAATTCATCACACCACAGCGGAACGGAGGCGAGAGACTCATCGATTGAGGTATTCGAGTTTGAGCGCAGAAACGTTTCGCTCGGTGAGGTATACAACCACGCCTTATTGCTCAAGACGCCAGTCGCCTCACACCGCTGAAAGCCCTTGACGTTGAGATACAACGCGGAGAATGAAACACCCGGGCGAGGTTGCAGCCCCGCTACAACAGCCTCAGCGTCGGCCATTGAGGGAACCTTGTCGGGCCGAACGAACGCGGCTACCTCAATCTCAGCGAGACCCGCGTCAACGAGCGCCTCAATGAGCGAGAGCTTCTGTCGAGTTTCAAAAACTTTGGGAATGATCTGGAAGCCCTCGCGAGGGCCTACTTCTCGGATAACCACAGATGATGGAAGAGCTTGAGCTATCATCTACGATGTTCGGTGAGTGTGACGCGCACATGCGTGACCTACTCACATCACCTTTTACGATGAGTGTACCGCACCCATGGTGGGGCTTCATAGGTTATTTCGCACTCGCTACGGAAAATTCCTGTCGCTCAAGACGCGCCGCTCTGAGCCATACAACGCCCGCTAACACCATCGCTACGGATGAGATCTGCAAACCAAGGGCGAGCGCGCGAGCCTCGGGAAGTCCGATCACACTGAGTAGGAGATCAGCGAACCCGCCGATGATGACAGGCGCGAACGCGGCGCCAAAAAGTTGAATAGCGAATATCGTGATCCCCTGCGTAAACGCCTCGAGACCGTTCGGAGCCCGCGCGACGAGCACGGAATTAAGGGGCGCTGTACCCGCGAAGAGCGCTATCTGAGCGACAAAGCAGAGGACGAAAAAGAGGCGAGGAGATGACGAGAGAAACGCGCCTGAAAGGAACGGAACGCCGATAAGGGTTGTGATCGCCACAAAGAGAAGTAATCCCCGAACTTGCATCGAGGACCCCTTCACCAACCTGGAGGCGAGCTGACCTCCTCCGAGAGCGCCGATAAATCCGGTCACCGCGAGATTATAGCCGAAGTACTTCGCGGCATCCTCGGCCCCCATACCGAGACCCGCCACATGTCGGACCACGAACATCGCCACACCGTTGAGGGCGAAAGTTTGCAAAATGTATCCGAGAATCGAGAGACGAAGCACTCGCGCCCGACAGATAGCGCCGATCCCTTTCGCGAATGAAGGTCTCGATTCCTGCGGCGCTTGAGCCCGGTCTTCCTTTGCGACGAACATGAAACCGAGGGGAAGGATGAGCCCAGGTATCGTAGCGAGCAGAAAGACCTCACGCCAACCCCAGGTCGCCGCCAGCTGC
>JAIXPR010000297.1 GCA_027486155.1 Pseudomonadota bacterium
CAACGACCTCTCTGTAATAGCGGACTCTCTTCAAGCGCCCCTCGGCTGGTACAAGGATCCGGTCATCGGCCCAGTCCTCGTCACGAGCCTCGTGCGAGACTACACCGGGGCGCCCTCGCGGAGCCTGAAAGAAACGCCGGAGATATCCAGCTCGTTTCTCAAGCAACTTGAGGGGATCTTCGAGCACATCGCAGACAGAGGAATCCTCTACAATCCCACACCTGCCAACATCCTCGTTCAGAGAACCTCTTCAACTGAGAGTCGCCCCGTGTTGATAGACTTCACCAACTACGGAAACTACCTCCACTACCCAGCCAAAGGGGTGGCGTATCTTTTCTCTCCATCTACTAAAGCTCGCCACATCGCGAAGTGGCTTGAAGCAACCCTCACCGTGGCGAGAGGCAAAGTTGAGGGAGCGCACGCTCCGTCACTCGATGAGCTTACGCTCCCGCCACGTGAAATTACCCACTCATCAGAAAGATCGTAGTTACAGGGGCGCTCCCTTTCACTCATCTAGGCAATCAGCGATTACGGTGTGAGGGCCGGGTTGTTTCGAACCCATCCCCCCAGCCATCAACACTGGTACAGGGCAACTATATTGGGGGGGAGGGGGGTGAAGTTGGCCGAGGAGATGAGACACCTCAAGGTCATCGCCAACTAACAATTTCTCGTAGAAATGAGAGCTTAGATATCATTCATGCCAGGACGAATCCGCGAGGCCAACTTCAGTGCGTGTTCATAGGCTTGGAGCACACGCTCTCTGGTGTAATGAATACACCAGTTCGCTTACCAATCAAGGATGGCATGGGCAAAGGGTCAGAACGCGTTACATAACCGCGGAATCGGCGGCTTAAAACATTCTGCAGGCCACGGGACATCTTTGTACCCTTGCCGCATAAGGCGGTAACATTCAGCACATCGGTGAATGAACGCTCGAAAGGTCTCTAAAAACGCCATGCGGATCTCCTTGCATGAAGCGTACATGAAGACCTTTCTCTCTTTCTTTTTAGGTATATGTCTGTCATCGACCATGAAACCCTCAATACGGCGTGAGGGATCTTTCTTTGGCGCTAGGCGTGCCTCCTCTTGCCGCACTTGTGCGATGATTCTCTGCCGAATCTTCTCGACCTCTATGGGGTCTACGATATTGAAAGCCTCAAGCCACTTCAGGGGCATAACACGGATTGTATTTCTATCTCTTGCGGAAGCTTTCTCTTGAATGAATTGAATGAGGTCTCGCTCTTCAGAGAGTCCGGGATTCTCTTGAGAGAGCGGTGTAATGTCGGTTGCAAGGATCCAGGGAACCTCCTTTTCAACCATAGCGTTCACATCAGCGGGAGCAGAGACAAACTCCCTCCAGGTGTTACATCCCGTGTACTCATCGATAGAGCGAACAAGTCCCGCTCGAACGGGATTGAGGTACGTGTAGACACAGCGAGCAATTGCAGCCTCTAGATCGAGGACCTCCCCAATAGTAGTTCTGGTGTCCCAGAGACGAAGGTGTGGAAGATTAAGAAGGCGCTTAAGGAAATCGGTAAGTCGCTTCTTAAGACGCTCATGGAAGTGGGTGAGAGCCGAGCAGTCTAAGGAAAAGAGCTGCATGTGCACATGGTTACTCATCCAGACGTACCCACACAAAATCACAGCCTCAGATCGAAGAAGCCTCCCCATCACGCTCTCAATCAGAAGCGCTGTCAGCGCGCGTGCGGGGAGAGGTAGTCCCTGAAGGGACCGAAAGCACAAATCGTACATCCTTTTACTTCGGAGCATTCTTCGTCTACGCATGACAACTCATACATCGCGGGTACACCGCTAGAGTTGTGTCGATTTCGAAAAAAGTTGGCCTGTACCAGAGATGAGGGCTGATGAGGGCTGCTGATGGCATGAGAAGACAGGGGAATCGGCCACGCCGCCGCAATCAAATCAGCTGGTTACACACCGAGAGGGCCGGAATCGGAGAGGTATCAGATAAAAGAGGTCCGTGGTCTTGGATACCAACCAGCAATAAGTAAGCATATCAGGGCATGACACCCGAATCCTCCAATCACGTTGCAACGCACGGATCGGTGCCGGACCCCAAACAGGAGTCTATCGGCCCAGATCTGGAGGTACGGATCGCCCGCGAACTACGCTCGCTGCTTACGACCGAATCGCGGGACCCCGATGACAACGCGGTAGCGCTTGGAGCTCGCTCCCTCTCCGATATCTTCGCTCAAACAATCACGACTCCATCTATCTCACTAGACGAAGCGCGTGCTGTTAAAAGTATCGAGGTAGGAGGATTTACCGCGTGGCCGATCTTTATCACCTACGCTGGAGGGCATCGAGACCCGTACGCGCCGGTCTACAACCACGCTCAGATTGAGGAGCGGCTTCGTGAGTTCTACGCGTCGAATTCATCAAAGATTCGTGGAGCGATCGGCGAAGCGATTCGAAATGTTGGGCAGCACGGGCATGACTGTCACGCGATTGGACACGAACGGTGCTTCTTTGCTCCCGCAGCTCTCTTCGTCAAGGAGCTACCTCTCGGAAGCGAACCCACGAGCCGTGTTCTCATCGCGGTTGTCGCGGATGAGGGAGGCGGCATCTCCGATCCCGAGCGTTCGATGCTCAATGGCGTTGGCAGCATGGCAGGTGTAGATTCAGTCGGTATGGGCTACGAGATGGAGGGTGCCCTTCTCTACCTTGTAAAATCAACCAAGGGTGAGTGGAGCCTCTTCGATGGAGCGCGGCAGATCAACCCCGACAAATACGACAAGGCAAACGGCTTCAAACGAAGGAGCATTGGAGAGAACGAGAAGATCGAGCGCGTGGCGCTACTGGATCTCGAGGCCCCTCCCAAGGGATGTCAAAAAATAATGTTCTTCGCGCATCCGAGCGCTACCAGTGAAGAGGTCCGAGATATTCACGAGCGGCTTTTAGGGTCTCTGAAAGCTCTGAGTCGCTAGAGCAGCTCTTGATAGACCACTGACAACACCTCAACCTCCTGCTCTCCCTTTGGAGAGTGAAAGGTAACGTAGTCGCCAGCTTTCGCTTTAAGAAGTGCTTTCGCCAATGGGGACATCCAACTTATCCGCCCCCGATTCACGTCGACCTCGTCCACACCAACGATAGCGTAGGTCTTCTCACTGTCATCCTCAAGTCGAAGCGTAACGGTAGCACCGAATTGAACGTACTCTACGTTGATCGCGAGCGGATCAACCACCTCGGCCGCCTCTAAACGCTTCGCGAGGAACCGCATCCGCTTGTCGATCTCTCGGAGCCGCTTCTTTCCGTAAAGATAGTCACCGTTCTCTGAGCGGTCGCCGTTACCAGCGGCCCACGACACCACCTTTGTTACCTCGGGTCGTTCCTCATACCGAAGCTTCTTGAGCTCAGCCCGTAATCGCTCAGCGCCAGCGGGCGTAATGTAGTTCTTTCCACCTGGCACGGATGCGTCTACGTCCCTATCAACTTCGGTGTTGTTCTCATCCCCGTCACGGGTGAATGCCTTGCTCATGATGCTACGTATGAAAACGGAGTGGTCTAGTCGACCGGAACGTTCGCCTTAATCCAGGCTACCACATCTTGCGTGTGCGTTCCGGGAATGAAGATCTCTTTCACGCCAACTTTCTTGAGCTCCACGATATCATCTTTAGGAACAATACCTCCACCGAACACAACGATGTCGGAGGAGTTCTCAGCCGCGAGCTTGTTAAGCAGCTCAGGAAAGAGGGTCATGTGCGCTCCCGAGAGGATGCTGAGCCCGATACAATCAACGTCCTCTTGAATAGCGGCTCGCACGATATGATCAACGGTTTGGTGGAGCCCCGTATAGATCACCTCGAAACCGGCGTCACGAAGCGCGCGCGCGATTACCTTCGCCCCCCGATCGTGCCCGTCGAGCCCTGCCTTCGCGATAAGGATTCTGATAGGTCGTGATTGTGCCGTCATAACATCCCTGGATCTGAATAGGTGCCAAAAACCTTTCGATAGATATCTGATACTTCCCCGAGGGTCACACCTACGTCAACGGCATCGATGAGCACCGGAACCACATTTCGATTCTCAACACACGCCCGCTCGATCTCCTGCATGGACTGCTGCCACTTCGCCTCGTCGCGTTGAGCCCTAAACGCTTTAATCTTCTCAATCTGATTCTTCTCGGCTTCGAGGTCAATCTTGAGGGTTGGAATCTCTTGTTCCCCACCCTCTTGATACTTATTGACACCCACGATGACCTGCTCTTGCGCGTCAACATCGAGCTGGAATTGATACGCGGCCTCAGAGATCTCTTTTTGCGGGAAACCCTCCTCAACTGCTCGAAGCATTCCACCGAGCGCGTCGATCTGCTTAATGTACTCCATCGCCTCGTGTTCGATCTCATTCGTGAGCCGCTCGATGTAATACGAGCCACCGAGAGGATCGATGACGTTCGTCACACCACTCTCTTCAGCGATAATTTGCTGCGTTCGAAGGGCAACCCGAACCGCATCCTCGGTTGGCAACGAGAGGGTTTCATCCATGCTGTTGGTGTGAAGGGATTGAACCCCGCCTAAGACAGCAGCAAGCGCCTGCATCGCGACACGGGCCACGTTGTTGATCGGTTGTTGCGCCGTGAGGCTCACCCCCGCGGTCTGCGCATGCGTTCTCAGCTTACAAGATGCATCCAGCTTCGCGCCGTAACGCTCACGCATGAGCCGGGCCCACAGGCGTCGCCCAGCCCGAAACTTGGCGATCTCCTCGAAGAAGTCGTTATGAACATCGAAGAAGAATGAGAGCTGCGGCGCGAAGGTATCGACCGCCATACCTCGTCCGAGACAGTGATCAACGTACGCCAAGCCATCCGCGATAGTGAACGCCAGCTCCTGCACCGCTGTCGACCCCGCCTCGCGTATATGATAGCCGCTGATACTAACCGGATTGAACTTCGGAGCGGAGGACGCGCAGAACTCAATAACGTCGCACACCAGCTTCACCGAGGGCTTCGGAGGGGAGATCCACTCCTTCTGCGCGATAAACTCCTTGAGCATGTCATTTTGAATCGTACCGCCGACTTTATCAAAGGAGACGCCTCGCCGACGAGCAACCGCGAAGTAGAACGCGAAGGCGACCGTTGCGGTACAGTTGATCGTCATCGAGGTCGTAATCTTATCCTGTTCGATACCTTCGAAAAGGGTCTCCATGTCTTGTATCGTGGCGACACTAACCCCCTCTCGCCCTACCTCACCTAGTGAGCGGGGATGATCCGGGTCGTATCCCATCAAGCACGGCATATCGAAGGCGGTCGAGAGTCCAGTTTGCCCGTGCTCTAGGAGATATTTGAATCGTTGATTGGTATCCTCTGGGCTTCCAAAGCCAGCGAACTGCCGCATCGTCCAGAGACGTCCACGGTACATCGAAGGTTGCACACCCCGCGTAAAGGGATATTCACCAGGATACCCGAGATCGGCATCGTACTTCACACCTCCACCGTTATCGGGGGTGACGATCTCAGGTTGCTTTCGAAAGCTAATCGAATCGTAGGCGGCTTTGCGTTCCTTCTGAGAGGCGTAGCGTTGCGTGCGCCATTCTTCATACGAGGCGCTTTTTGAAAACGACGGTGCGCTGGGTTTCTTGCTCATACCTTCCGCAGAACCTACTCTTTTAAAAGCTGAGTGGCTATCAAGATCCGCTGGATCTCGCTCGTCCCCTCGTAAATCTCCGTAATCTTGGCGTCTCGGAGATGTCGCTCAGCTGGATAATCGGTCACAAAGCCATAACCGCCATGAATCTGAATACCCTTATTGGCACAGTACATAGCAGTCTCAGAGGCCGAGAGCTTCGCCATGGCCGCCTGCCGCACGTAGCTCTTCTTTTGATCCTTGCGCTTGGCCGCCGCCAAGGTGAGGTATCGAGCGCTATCGATGCGACACACCATCTCAGCGAAGTAGTTTTGAATCGATTGATGCTCGCAGATCGGCTTGCCAAACGCCTTACGCTCCTGCGCGTATTTGAGGGCATCGTCCAAGGAGGCGCGCGCGATACCAACGGCCTGCGAGGCGACACCGATTCGTCCACCGTTGAGCGTCGTCATCGCCACTGTGAAACCTCGATTCTCGTCGTAGAGTACGGCGCTCTTCGGAAGACGTACGTTGTCATACGTGATGCTTGAGGTGGGAGATCCGCGAATTCCCATCTTATCCTCGTGCTTTCCACGAGAGATGCCAGGGAGGTTCATGTCATGCACAAAAGCGGTGATCGCTTTATTACCCTTTGAGGTGTCACGAGAGGCGAACACCACACAGACACCAGCTTCGGGAGCGTTCGTAATCCAATTCTTGGTGCCATTGAGGACGTATCCATCCGCATCCTCCCGATAGGTTGTGGTGATTGCGGCGGCGTCACTTCCGGTGCTCGGTTCGGAGAGCGCGAAGCATCCAAGGGCCTGACCAGAAGCCAGCCGGGGAAGGAAGTACTTTTTCTGCTCCTCGGTTCCGTAATCAAGGATCGGGGTCACACACAAAGACGTATGTGCGCTGACGATAATTCCTGTTGAGGCGCACGCGGCGGAGAGCTCCTCAATAATCAACGCGTACGCGAGCGTTGAGAGCCCCGAGCCGCCGTATTCGGGCGGGATGATTGAGCCCATCAGCCCCAACTCACCCATCTTAGGGATAAGCTCTTTCGGAAAGTAGTGCTCGCGATCGATCTTCGCCGCGAGGGGAGCGACATCTTTCTCCGCGAAGGCGTGCGCCGTATCGCAGGCGAAGTTCTCTTCCTCAGAGAGTTCAAAAGGAAAACTGTCACGCCACACCATACAAAGCTCCTTTATCGTCCCGTAAATGTAGCTGGTCGTTTTTGTAGAAACGCGGACATCCCCTCCTCTCGGTCGGCGGTGCCAAAGAGCTTTAAGAACTCCTCAACCTCTAGCCGCAATCCAGAGAGCAGTAAGGATTGGTGCGCCTCGTTGATGACCCTCTTCGCACCCTTCACCGCGAGAGGAGCCTTCGAGGCGATCGTTGTCGCCATCTTCGTGACCTCTTCCATCAGCTGCGCGTCAGGGACAACCTTGTCTGCGAGCCCGATGATACGGGCTTCCTCAGCGCCGATCAGGTCGCCTGTGTAGCACAGTCGGCGCGCCGCACCGATTCCGCACCGTTGAATGAGTCGCTGCGTTCCACCAAACCCTGGGATGATACCGAGATTGACCTCTGGTTGCCCGAGCTTGGCACTCTCGCAGCAGATGATGATGTCACACGCGAGCGCGAGCTCAAGTCCACCACCAAGGGCAAAGCCGTTTACAGCCGCCAGCACCGGAACCTCACACGTTTCGATAAGCCGCATCGCTCGTTGGCCCAGTTCGACGTAGTCCGCGATAGGACGACCGCCAAGTCCGTGCATAGAGCGAATGTCAGCACCCGCCACAAATGCCTTTGGCCCCCTGCCAGTCATTATAACGCCGCGGATCGAGGGGTCTGAGGCTATTTTTCCGAACTCAATGATAAGCCCCTGAAGAACATCAGGATTTAAGGCGTTCAGGCTCTCCTGACGGTTGATCGTTACCGTCACAATAGCCCCATCCCTCTCCACTAAAACGGTATTCTCTTCCATCAGCGTAACCATAGAAATTCCTGTGTTAGATGAGATGCTTACTAGCGTACCGCTGTTTCGCGGGGGCCGCTATATTTAAGATCGTTTAGGGAGGTTGCCGGGGTGTTGCGACCCAGCACGTGGGAGGGCGGTCGTCCACGACCGCCGTATTGCGTCAGGCGAAGAGCGTCCGGCTTGCCCAACATTCCGGCGACCGAGGACGGTCGCCCTCCCAATGTGCGACCCGTAATTCGGGAGGGCGGTCATTCCTGACCGCCGCGTGGTCACGTTATGCGAAGGTCGTTTGCGATACGCAACCTTCCGGCGACCAGGAATGGTCGCCCTCCCTTCTTCGTTCTCCGTGTCCTGGGAGGGTGCGGATTACCCCGGCGGCCACACCAACGGACGCCCACCGATCACGTGGAGATGAAGATGAAACACTGTCTGTCCGCCGTCCGCGCCGATATTGGTAACGACTCGATAACCGCCCGGCTCAAGCCCCTCTTGCCGCGCAACCTCCCCGGCGGCGAGCATCAGCTCACCCAGGATCTCGGCATCCGTTTGCACCGCCGACGCGATACTCTCAATGGGCTTCTTGGGAATCACTAGCACGTGAACTGGCGCCACCGGATTGATATCCCTGAACGCGAGCACCCTCTCGGTCTCATAGACGATCGTCGCGGGGATCTCCTTCCGGATGATCTTTCCAAAGATCGTTTCGCCACCGTGTGTCATAAGAACCTCTTTATCAGACATTCATCGCCATCGCTTCAACCCGCTCAAAGACATCCTCTGAACGAACGAAAGCGCTACCCGACACCTCATCATAATCGACTTGGATGAGGTGCTGCACCCCATCTTTTATGTCGTCGAGGTGAGTGATGATGACGATCTGCTCAAACCGGTTCCTGAGCTTCTCAAGAAGGGCGAGGACGTTACTACGTCGTCCCTCATCCAGAGAACCGAAAACTTCATCAAGGATCAGGAGAGAGAAATGCTGCCCCGCCCGCTCCGCCAACATATGCGAGAGCGAGATGCGCATGCATAGGTTTAGAATATCCTCTTCACCACCACTAATGACCGATTTTGCTTCTCCATCCTCAACCACCGTGGGCGTGAAATCCTCCGCTAACTCTACCGCCGTGTATCGGCCATCGGTCAGATCCGCAAGATACTCGCTCGCGAGCTCCGCCATACGGGGCCGAATTGAGGAATTCACATACTTTCTAAATTCAGTGACCATCCGATCACATTCATCACAGAGCCGCACGTCACGACGAAGGCGCTCAACCTCAATTTGGCGCTCCGTGAACTTTTGTATCTCCGCTCGGGTTCGCTCAACTAAGGCCTCCTTCGTGTTGACCTCTCCCTCAAGACGTACCCGTTGCAAACGAGCTACCTCGACGAGGCGTTGCGAGGCGTCAAACGCCCCCTTCTCACGATTGTAATCCTCCTCCGAGAAACGAAGATCCGCCATCCGCTCTGTAGCGAGTCGCTTATGATCCTCGGCCAGTTTGATCTCCCCCTGCACGATCTCAAGCTCTTTACGCAAGGATTCTATCTTGAGCTGGAGCTGCACACAGAGCTGTAACTCTTGGAGCTTCACTTCCGCCTGCTTGAGCTTCTGGTCGATCTCGATTCGCTCAGCGCCGATCTTCGCCACCGACTCCGGTTCGGCTTGAATACCCTTGTATGCTCGCTCAAGGTCCCGAACCTTAGCCGCAAGTGTTCGCTGTTCACCTTGAAAATGCTTACGAACCTGCTCAAACGATTCACCGAGAGCCTGTCCACACGTTGGACAGTCGCTTCCCCCTTCAAGTTCTCCGACCTTGAGCACTCGCTTCTCAAGATTTGCATACTGGGTCTTCGCCATGTCCCGCTCAGCGGCCACTTTCGATACCCCCTCACGCCAGGTGAGTTCCACAGTTCTCGCTTCCTCTTGTTTCGCGGCGAGTCGCTCGCGCTCCGTGGCAACCTGCCTCTTCGCTTGGGCGATAGCCTCATCGAGACTCCGTGAAGCGGAGAGCGGCTTCAGCACCTTCGCGAGCTCCTCCTCCGCCAATGAGATAGTTGACGTAACATCCTTTAACCGTCGCCCTCGCTCCTCTAAGCGCACCGACGCCGATTGCGTACTCTCTCGCTCACGAAGAAAGCGCGCGCGTAGCTCTTCAAGCTTACCCATCTTGTCACGCACAGCGGCGAACTCGCTCTCGGATTTCTGGAGTGTCTTCTGCGCTTCACCGTGACGCTCCCGTATCGCCGCCAGATCACTCGTTTCAGCTTCGAGCCTCTGCTCAATCTCCTCCTTCGTACCGAGGCTAGCTTCGTATCCCGTTAAGATAGCTCGCTTCTCTTTTCTATCTCCACGGATGAGGTCCTGAACCTCCTCCAGGCGATCGTATCCCATCATGCGAACGATAAATTTCTCTCGCTCTGTGGCGCCCTTCTTTCCGCTGAGAAACTCAAGCCCCTTCTGCTCGGTGCAATACGTAGAGATAAACTCCTCGAATGACATGCCGACGATGGCGCTAATTCGCGCCGATACATCGCGACTCCCCACAGCGACCGCCTCGGATTCGCCGCCAACAAAGATAGCCGCGTCATTGAGCGATCGCTCGATTCGAAAGACGACACCATCGTGCTCAAGACTTAACTCAACTCGAAGATCCTGCTCCTTGCGACCACGACCCGTTTTAGCTGGCGCGGTCCGCGTTCGCACATCCTCGACACGTCCACGCAATGCGCGGGATCCGTAAATGGCGAAACCGATAGCCTCGACGATAGTTGTCTTACCCGACCCATTCGTGCCAATGACGCCCACAAGCCCGTCGGGAAATTCGATGTAGCTCGATACATGCTGCCTGAAGAGGTTAAGTGAAAGGCTACGAAGCTTCATACTTAGCCTCCACTCGCGCTACATACGATTCAAGTAAAGAACCGATCTCCTCGTGACTGGCACCGGGAACCTCAAAGCTCTTACTGAATTCTCGTAACTGGTCCTTCAGCAGCCCCTTACCTGCTTGCCCTACCGAACGGGCATTCGGATTTGTTGAGGCAAAAGTTATATCGAGGTTTAAATTCAACGCGCGCGAACGGAGGACTCGCAACTCCTTGTGATCGAGATGACGGTAGGTCTCACGCGACAACCCTCGCACCTCAAGGCGAACGATCTTACCATCCATCCCACCGGCGATTGAGTCCAATCGTTCTTTGATGGCCCCCATCACCTCCTGCGGCTCTAATCCTTCGACCTCAAGCGCTTCCAGCACCACAACCTCTCGAGGCGAGGTCAAAGGATGAAAGGTGCGCTTCCCACCCGGCAACGAGACCTCCAGAAATCCCTTCCCGACGGAGGCTTCGCTCCAGATGTTGTTAGAGGTATGTTCGAGCGCTCCGGAGTACGCGGCGTTGAGGGCGACGGGACGATGAATGTGCACGTGACCGAGCGCGATGTAATCCCACTCATGAGGGGCGAGCGCTTTGAGCTCTACCTCAGCGCCACCAAAATCACTGACCCATCGCTCATTAACCTGCCCATGAACAACGAGGATGTTATGAGCGAAGCGGTCATCCGCTCGCAGCGAGACCGTAGAGAGATCTAACAGAGCGGTGTGAGGCAAGCACGATACGGCGAGCCCCTTATCTTTGAACGTGAACACCTCGTATCCGCTCTCAGCGACGTAGACGTTCTCTATCTCACTGAAGAGCTGGAGTACCGAACCGGTATCGACCCGTTTTGGGGTTTCGTGATTACCCGCCACGATAATGACCGGCGCGCGCGTGTCTCGCGCGAGTCGTCGAAGTTGGCGAAAGCAGAAGGTCACAATTGAGTTCGAGGGGCGGACCGCGTGAAAGAGATCTCCCGCGATGATCGTAACATCAGGCTTGAGAGATATGATACGCGTAATCGCTTCTTGAAAAGCGAGGTTCACATCGAGCTCACGTTGGTTGACTCCCAACTTAGAGAGTTTGTTGTATCGACGGTACCCGAGATGCACATCCGCCATATGGCATACCCGAATAGGAGGTTTTGATGACGTGCTTGATGGGGTCGGCATAGGAAAAAACTACCAGTGAGGTGACTCTGGTGAATCTAACCAATCCGTTGTGGGACTTCAATCAAGAAGAGTCGGCTTCTTCGCTTGAGTAATCGAATTTGTCAGTGAAAAACTTCATCCTCTCGTGAACGTACTCATGCACGTAAACGTGAACGTACCCGAAAACGTTAGTTTTTTATTCCGGGCGCCTTGAGGAGCATGTTCACCGGAGGTTTTACCTCGCTTCTCGAGGAGGGCGGGAGCGGCCGCCAAGATGGATAAACCTTTGCGCTCCGATCAACTCAAACGCCCCTAGTTTCAAGTTGAAACACCCAAATCCGGGAGTCTCCATGCAGAGCGGACCGAACCCGGCAAGAGGACTCAAACCCCTGCGCCCGAATGTCCGGAGGGAGCGGAACGATCTCATCGAGAACCGCCGAGTTGTTCGTCGAAAGCTTGGCTAGGAGTTCAGCGTAGGTAGCCCGCGGCATAAGTCGCGCGGCGACCTCCTCCGCTCGCAACGCGGGCGCTCCTTCAACGATACGACCAAGGAGTTCGTTACAATACGCGAGCGAGCCATCCCCACGCTGGACAAAGATCGCCTCATGATTGAGCTCCTCGATAGCTCTCCGTAACCCTAAGAGATTTAAAACCTTCATGCGGCTTTCATCGCTCTGACGTCTCGCCTGACTGAGACTGATGTGATTATACACTCGAGCGAGGAAGGCCGTTCGGTCCAAGGGCTTGGTGAGAAAGTCATTCGCGCCCGTCGTCAATCCTCGTACAACATCCTTCCCATCAGCGCTTGCGGTTACGAGTAAGACCGGTACAGCGTCCGCGGCGTGCCGTTGGCGAATTTGACGGAGGAGATCAAAGCCATCCATATCGGGCATCGAGATATCGAGCAGAATCAACGCGGGCACCTCTTTGTCGATAAAATCGATGCATTGTGTTCCGCTACCACACTCAACCGCGTCGTACCCGCAGGCCGCGAGAATGGACATCGCCATCCCTCGACTGACCGGACAGTCGTCTACGACTAAAATTGACTGCTGTTTAGTTGCCATATCGCTACGCTCCCCTGCTCTAGTGGCTTACCTCTTGCAATCGTCCGATCGTCCGAGATTCTTTAGGAATAGGTGTTCCAAAAAAAGCAAAGGAATACATGACCTTAGAAATTAACCCCACGGAGCACCCTGCGCCGAGTGCGCAGGAGTTGCGGGGTGAGAGTACAAATGTATCAACTGGCTGCGTCCTTTTGGGCATTTTGAAGTCTATCGAAAATGAGCTTCGAAAGAGGCATCACCTCTGGACATCGGGGACGCCCCCCACACCGTTGTGGTTTATCGCCGAAACAGAACGAAACGTCTTTCTCTGGCGGACGAGCCAGAGCCTGGATGACGCTCGTAAGTACAGCTTTTGGGTTGATATACGAGGACTCATTAGCAAGCGACGAGAGCAGCTATCACGGCCGCAAGACTCCAATCCGTTCACCAACCCATTGTGGGGAAGCGGCACGCTCGATCCCTCTCTCGTCGAACGGGAGCGGGACTACCTCGATGCCCTTGAGGACCTGATACCAAACGCCTTCAGACGGGCCGAAACTCTCAGTCGCGCAAGCGAGTCGCTGAGACTAGAGATCGCCCCCGAGGCGACTCGAACGGTCGTTATCATCCCAACACTTGGCTCATACCCACTTCCGGCCGAGCCAATCGAGCCATAATACCCGCACCGGGACGCCCTCGGTCCGTTTCCCACTTTTGAAGAGCGCGTTCGCGATCTTTGCTATACTTTGTAGAGCTAGTGGCGACCAACGCCGCATACGGACATTGGTATGATACACGCATTCATCGATCCACTCGTCATTGAAACCGTTACTCGACTCTGCGAGTCGGAGATCCCTAAATACCAGGGCGAGGACTACTACAATACGATCCCCCGTTCTCTCTTCACCGCCATGTGTGACGCCGGGCTCGGAGGCCTCAGTATCCCCGAGGAGTATGGAGGAATCGCAGCGAGCGCGACAACGAGCGCGGCGGTTTTTGAAACTATCTCACGGTACGATGTGGGACCCGCGATATTTCTCTCCGTCCATACCATGGTTAGTGGCATCATCTCGCGACACGGCAGCGAGGAACAAAAGCAGATCTACTTACCAAAGCTAGCGTCTGGAGAGCTTCTGGCTGCGTTCGCTCTGACAGAACCGCACGCGGGCTCAGACACCGCCGCCATCACCACGGAGGCCCATCTTATACCGGATGGCTTCTCCCTTAATGGCAATAAGTGCTACATCACAAGCGCTGGATTCGCTGACATCTATCTAACGTTCGCTAAGACCGAGGACGATTCCACCTCCGGGCTCTCGGGATTTATCGTTCCAGCGACAACTCCTGGACTCTCCTGGGGCAAACCGGAGAAAAAGATGGGAGCGGAACTGTCCCCGATAGCATCGATCTTCTTCGATAACGCAACTCTTCCAAAAAACGCTCTCATCGGCGCGCTGCACGGCGGACGAAAGGTCGCCCTCTCTGGGCTCGCCGGTGGGCGGGTAAATATCGCCGCGTGCGCCAATGGACTCTCGCGGGCCGCTATTGAGGACAGCATCGCGTACATGAGGGAGCGTCACCAATTTGGAAAATCCCTCGTCGACTTTCAAGGTCTTCAGTTCATGCTCGCCGATATGCATACCAAAATCGCGGCCGCTCAACTTCTCACCGAGAAAGCGGCGCACGACCTCGACATCCTCGCTAACGGCGATACAACTGTTAATACCAAGCTCTCCTCATCAACCGCGAAATGTTTCGCGACGGATGCCGCTATGGCGATCACAACCGACGCGGTGCAGCTCTTCGGAGGCGCTGGGTACATCAAGGACTACACCGTTGAGCGATACATGCGCGACGCCAAGATGCTGCAGATAGTTGAGGGGACAAACCAAATTCAGCGGCTCATTATCGCTCGAGAGATTATTGAGTAAGGAGCCCCTTTAGCTCTTCATGTAAGCTCATACTGAAAACTGAAATCATAAGCTTCGTATAAAAGTGATAAGTCGCTACATGCGCTGAAGTAGTACGAGGTCTCGAATATGGGTAGCGCTTTACTCACAAGTAAGTGTTCCTTGCCCGCGAGTCTTTCCGCCAACACAGTGTGACAGCCGCCAGTTGTAAAGGAGTTATCGCAGGCTTCGGAGCTCTCGGATTGGAGTTAGGCATTCGAGCTCTACTTGCGGATACAAAGTAACCCCGTACCAGAGCCGAGCGTCCATTTTCAAATCCGACCTATCAATCTTCTTCATCATCGTTTACTCAAGTCTTCAGCCTTTTGAGTATCAGCTACAGTAGGGCCGTTTTGCTGACCGAAAAAGTAACCCCGTACCATTCCCCGTCTTGAACGCCCCCGGTCGATGCGTCCCCTGCGACCTCGGTTGGGTAAACGACGGCATCGATATCTACTCGACGGTCACCGAACTCGGATTCCATCAAATTAACCGAGAAAAGATGTCCCTCTACCCCGACGACAACGATCCCAATCGCATGCACTGGTGTGTAACCTACCAGCGGCTCTGATGTTATCTGAGTCGCGACCAAAGTCGCTCTGTCCCAAATGGACGAGCCATAGCCGACGTTGCACCAGATCTACAACCAGCTAACACACTCTGGCGTCACTCCTTGCTACAAAGCTGCGGCTCCATCATCTCACATAACGTTTGACCTTGAGGTGTCGTCCCGACTGGCTTGCAGTCCTGATTCGCTCGTCTTCCGTTGTGCCCACAGGCGACCATCCTCACAGCGGCGGAGTTGCCGTCGAGCCGCACGATCGCTCCGACAGGTTTGCAATCCGGAAGCACCGTTGTAATACCCTCAGAGCAAATATTGACGGTCAGCCATGAGTTTTGAGAACCAAGCCCCGGATCTCGGATATCTCTTATAACTTTTTTAACCAGGTTGATGGGCAATAAAGATGCGCCCAC
>JAIXPR010000179.1 GCA_027486155.1 Pseudomonadota bacterium
CTTGTCGCCCCGCTTCCTCTAAGGACCTGGTTACCTCAACCAGCAGGTCCTCAAAAGCACTCTTACTTGCCTCTTCAAGCGAGGAGTAAATCATCTCTAGCTCTTAAAGACCGAGTCCCAGATATCATCCAGCCTACGAGCTAAGTTGTAAGCCAAAAATGGTGGTACGGCGTTCCCGATGAGCTTGTAGGCCATGGAGGCGCTCACGGATTTCGGTCCCCCTGGAATCTCGAATTTTCCGACGAATCGCATGTCGTCAGGGAAGGTTTGGATGCGTGCGCATTCACGCACTGTTAGTCTGCGTTCTTCCAGTCCACGGCTCAGCTCTTTTTTGAGAGCTCCCCCATGTTCGGCCAATAGTCGACGAAACTCGATGTTCCCGTGATGTTCGGAACGAATGGTTGGACCCACTGAATCGAGCTTAATCTCAGTTTGTCCCTGGCAGTGACGGCCCATCCATTTGGCTTTCGAGTACACCTGCTGGGCAAGGTCTCTGCTCTCTTCCGTCGGTTCTCGAAGGTCCTTAAAAATGTCGGCTATGGTGACGTTCGGTAAGAAGCCATTCATTGACATTGACGGTTGAAAATTTTGCATGAAGACGTGCGTTTGTGGAGGAAAGGGCGAGAGTTCCTCGGGTGGATCTCCCGCCAAAAATTTATCCAACACATTCTTCTTTAGAGCCGACTTTCGGAACCCAATAAAGAAAACACGCTCTCGTCGTTGCGGAACTCCATATTCAGCGGCGTGCAGGACCCTAGGAGGCAGAACCACGTACCCATCGCCGCCGGTGGAGGCGAAATCCCGTTGAATAACGTCTTTCGTATCGCCTAAGCTTACAAGCCCCTTTACGTTCTCCGCGATAAACATCTTGGGTCGGGTGATGTCGATAACTTCGCGCATCCAGTAATAGAGAAGACCTCTGTTCTCGGCGCTCGCCTCGTCCTCCTCCCTGATCTTCCCTGTGTGGCTTTTGTGCGAGTTGAAGCCTTTGCGCAATCCCGCAACACTGAAGTCCTGACAGGGGAACCCACCTGTCACCACATCGACGTCAGTCGGGAAAACGCCACCCTGGCTTCTGTGTTCCTTGACTAGATCGATGATACTTCGCAGGTGAAAGCGCTCTCCCTTCGTGTCCTTGAAGTAATCGCTCCAAACGGTTCGGGCCTCCGGGATGATATCGTTGGCGAATACTGTGCTGAAGCTGGTCGGCTGGACCCGGACCCAATCATCATTTGCCGGTGCGAATACCCAGTTCTCATGGTGCTTGCCGATTGCGTTGCGGTGAACTGGAAAGCCTCCCTCAAGGCCGATGTCCATGCCTCCACATCCAGAGAATATTGATAGAACTGCTCTTTTTTTCTTATTGCTCATAGTGATGAATCTAAGCGCAGTCTGCGGCACCAATTGGTCATGCGCAAACCCGAGTAAGCGCATCCAGGTTTAGCATCTTTTTTCTATGCGCAAAACACCTAAAAGCCCCGGATAGCCTAGGGGAAGGTAGTATCTAACCGTCCTTGTGCCTAGGAGTCTGAGGAAGAGCTTACCCTCCCAAAGATACAGTCCCGGGGATATCCCTTGACACCCCAAAACCGGGACTGGAAAGTGGTTAGAGGGTCGGACGAGTTGGCGGTGACCTAACAAGCTGGGGGAATGGTGGCGAAAGTCGAGGTAGAGTTTTACATGAAACTGGCCCGGGTCGACCTATCTACCGTAGAGGACGAGGGGGATAGGCGGGCTATCAACAAGGCGCTCCGGCTCGTGAGGGGTGGAAAGTACGCCGTGAAACCGTTCGTAGCGTTACCCTAAGGGGCTCCGAACGCTTGAGGAAGTTATGAAGGTACGCTTATTTCTCACCATGGCCTCTCTTATCTTCGTCACGCACAGCTGCGATACCCGCGCCGAAACAAAGTACAATCCGTACTCCGGCAAATGGGAGCTCGCAAACCCGGATGATGAACTTAAATACAACCCATACGAGGAAAGATGGAGCTACGCTCCTGAGACGCCTCGCCTCAGTACAATCCCTTCGAAAAGAAGTGGGAGCTCGGTACCGACCGCTCCGAGCTTGAATACAATCCATACAGCTCCAAGTAGGAGCGGACCGAACCGGGTGAGGAGTTGGAGTGGAATCCTTGGACGGGGAAGTGGGGGTATGCGAGGGAGTGAGCTGCTTATTCGCATATCGTCGGTGATGTGGGAGGGAACCCGTCTCAGGATAGAACCGAGAAACCTTTGAGGGCGCAGTACTAAGAATTGTTGGGTCGTATGCCCACTGCGTTTATGTGGTTGGGGCTAGCCGTTCCATGAAGTCAGACAGATATATTTAAGGGGGGATTCTCGGAAGTTTTTCGTTTGTTGTTGATGAATAAGCAATAAAACAGTACTACGCTGGCCAAGTAACAAGACATTCTGACGATCAGTGAACTCCTCGATCGTCGAAAGTTCGTTAGCGCCTCAAACCCTTAATTGGAGCCCTGCCATGAAACTCTTAAAAATCGTAGCTCTCTCATTAATTGTCGTTCCAGGAGTTTGCTTTGCCTGCTCCTTTGACACGGATTGTGGGATTGGCAGTAAGTGTATAAAGAAGCCGGGCCAAATTTACGGGTTGTGTGTGGGTGGTATGAACCCCGGCAATGACAGCGACCGCCGGCCAGTGAGAGACCCTTTGGATATTAACGGCAGTGTAGGAAATACCTGCAGCTTTGATACCGACTGCGGCCCTGGCTCTATGTGCTTAAAAGAGAGTGGCTACATCAAGGGCGTGTGCGTTCGGAGACGATAGCACCTGTTTGGACGACAGCTTTTCCATCATTCGTTCACGAGAAGCGGGTTTGCCAAACAGCGCTAGCCCTTCAAGGATCTTCGTTACCCGTTTCTCGGCTGCTTTGTCTCGGAGGATGGGGCGTTGCGCGACCATCTGCGCGTGAA
>JAIXPR010000225.1 GCA_027486155.1 Pseudomonadota bacterium
ATCTTCGACCTCCTCCTTCCACCGCTGATCTTTGAGGCCGCGTTTCACCTTACATGGAAGGAACTCAAACCGATCCTACGACCGGTAACCCTTCTGGCTACCGCCGGCGTGCTTCTCTCAAGCGCAGTCGCGACTGGACTACTCCTGTTCACCAGCGGCCTCCCACTTCCAGCGTGTCTCATCATCGGTATCGTACTATCGGCGACAGACCCTGTGTCTGTCCTCGCGCTCTTGAAAGAGGCGAAACTTCCCCCTCGGATTCACAAACTCCTTGAGGCGGAGAGCCTCTTTAATGATGGCACCGCTTCGGTCCTGTTCGTGATCACACCTCTCGTCCTCGCGGGCGCGACCTCCTTCATGGGAGTAGTCTCGATATCTATTGCTGAGATCATTGGGGGAATGATCATCGGAGCTCTCGTCGGATTCGCCGCGATGCTCATAGCGGGGAGAACCCAAGACCACCTGATCGAGATCGCGATGACGGTGGTAGCGGCGTTTTCGTCGTTTTTTATCGCGCAGCATTTTCACACCTCAGGAATCCTCTCCACCCTTATCGCTGGTATGATCATCGGAAATCTTGACCGCTTCGGCGCGTTGACGGAGAAGGGCCTTCACGAGGCTCACTCCTTCTGGGAGTTCGCGTGTTTCGTGGCTAACTCATTCATCTTCATTCTGATCGGCCTTGACCTAAACCTCTGGGAGGTTTCAACCGCGGGATGGGCGACTATCTGCACGATCGGCAGCATGCTCATCGGTCGCGCGGTCGCGGTATACGGGTGGTGCCTCCCTCTGAGAGGAACCAAGGATGCCGTTCCAGGTGTCGTGCAACACCTGCTTTTCTGGGGAGGGTTACGGGGAGCGCTCTCCATCGCGTTGGTGTTGGCGCTTCCGGCGGATTTTCCGGAGCGCCCGATTGTCATCGCCGCTGTCTTTAACGCGGTAGTCTTCTCCATCATCGTGCAGGGATTGACGGTCGCCCCGCTCATACGGCGCGTCAAGAGGAGCGTCACCGGCTCCTAAGCAAAGAGGAACGGCGCTAGAAAAGCGAAAAAGCCGCCGATAAGATAGGCCACAAGCGAGACGTAAAGAACACCGCTGGAGATACGCTGCGCGCGAGCGCACTCCCCCGCTATGCGAGGATTGGCAGGACATTGGGGTGGAACAAACGTTCTCATGGCGAGATTCGCGAAGAGCAAAACTCCCGCTACGATAAAAACTATCCCCTTATGCTCTGAGAACCAGATGAGCTGGGGAAAGACGCCGAGCAGCGAGGCGAAGGCAGCTCCCGCACCCACCATGACGAAGAGAGCGGGCAACGCGCAGCAGATCAACGTGCTCAGGGAGAGAAAGAGGGTCGCGAAGGGGATGAGTCTTTTAATCACTATGCTTTGCGTTCGATAGAGACCACCTCGTACCCAGCGTCGACGATACTCTCCTTTACATCGGAGTCACTCAAAGCAGCGCCCGCCTTGGTTTTGACGGTCACGACCTTTTTATCAAGATCGACGTCGACGGCCTCAACCCCGTCTTTTCGGAGAAAGGTCTTCTTGATGCCTTGCGCGCAAAAGGAGCAAACCATTCCCTTCACTGCGACCGTAATCTCATCGGCGTGCGCTACCTGCGAGAACAGCGAGGCAAACACAAACACAGCAAGCATGATACCTTTTTTCATAAACCATCTCTCTCAAAAATGAGCAGCCCCCGCGACGAAGGGAGTTCCCTGATCGATACTCGCTCCCGCCTCGAGTACAAAGTTAGTATAAAACAACCGAACCATAGGAGTTACCCGAACGCTGTCCTCCATCTCTGGCATGATATCAACCTGCATCACAAGCCAGGCGTTCAGCTCGTCGAACATGGCTTTATAGGGCGCGATTCCCCCTCGGGCCCTGTACCTACTAAACTGAACGTTATCGTCAGAATGCAAGGTCTCCGCTGAGAGCTGAGAATAGAGACGCCGAGTCTCGTAGTCAGCCTCCACGGCTCCATACACAGCGACACCGTCACCTTTCACCGAATCGTGCCGTCCACCGAATCCCAACGATGCATTGACGTTCGCCTGAGAATCTAATTCATTCCACCGCTTAACCAGGTAGTTTACCTGCCCAATTCCGAACTCGGAGGTACTATCCCTTCCCTCGCGGTAGTACGAGGACGCACCAACAGCATACCGATTCGTAACGGAGTAATTGAGTTGAACATCGAACCAATCTTTGTTGTAGGCGGGCATGACACCGTAGCCACCCTTGAAACTAACGGGATTCGCCGCCGCGTAGTGAGTCGTCGCTAAGGTGACGAGAGAGAAAAAACAAAGACGCTTCATCAGATGCACAGAGAAACGGCGTGAGTTTTAAACAACGTTACCAGATTTTTTACATCTCTTTCGCAATCACGCATAGTTAAGCTTCTCATGCTCAACGGCACAACCTCCGTTTCCCCACTCCGGTAACGTATTGGTAAGTATCATGAAAAAAAGAAATTACCGATCCGGACCGAGGAAAGAGTCCCCGCACAGGCAAGGACCGCCCGTAGGCCATTTATCGTGTCCTCGATTTAGCTAGTTGGCACAAGGCCCCTTAGCATCTTACACCCCTGATAGGCGGGTGTCGGTGATCCAGCCTGGCCTGCGATCCGTAAATGTCCCGACACCTCTACTAATAAACCTTCTTCATGAGGAAGATCCCATGGAAATGTTAAATGTCGGGCACTTTGAACTTGTTTCAAATGCCTTCTCTTTCGCGATCGCGGTGATGGGCGCAGCAACCATCTTTTTGTTCCTCGGCCGCAGTCAGGTCGCTCCGCAGTATAAGACAGCGGTGACGATCAGCGGTATCGTTACACTCATCGCCTTCTACCACTACTGGAGAATCTTTGATTCTTGGCAGGGCGCGTTCGCTGTAACCAAGACTGGACTCGAGGCAACGGCTCACAAGTTCAACGACGCTTACCGGTATGTTGACTGGCTTCTTACCGTTCCGCTTCTCTTGATCGAGCTCATCCTCGTTATGAGACTCTCTCGTGAGGAGACCGTGTCTAAGGCTCAGAAGCTCGCTACAGCCGCTGCGCTTATGATCCTTCTCGGATACCCAGGAGAGATCGCTACTGACGTGGGAACTAAGTTCAAGTGGTGGTTCTTGTCCATGATTCCGTTCATGTACATTGTAATCAACCTCTTCTCAGGACTTTCAAAGGCGATCAATTCGCAGCCTGAGTCGGTACGTGATCTCATCGTGACAGCCCGTAACCTTACGGTTCTCTCATGGTGCTTCTACCCAGTCGTATACGCTCTCTACTTCTTCCCAGGCGCTAATGTGGGAAGTGCAGAGGTTATGACCTACGTTCAGATCGGATACACAATCGCAGACATCGTCGCTAAGGCGGTGTTCGGTGTATTCATCTACGTTGTAGCGGTTCGAAAGTCAGAGACTAACGCGTAACGCGTCCCAGTCTTCGATAGTTCATATCGCGAGCAGCGCCTTCGGGCGCTGCTTTTTTTTGTGTAGAGTCCCCTCTCTTTTATAATGTTGTTAATGCGCCCTTCTTGCTAAGCTTCGGATCATGAGAACCGTCGTTATTGGAAGTGGAGCTGGAAGCTTGGCGAGCGCGTTGCGATTACGCGCCCTCGGCCACGACGTTG
>JAIXPR010000101.1 GCA_027486155.1 Pseudomonadota bacterium
CGGGGAATATGCCTGCTTCCGTTCGCACCTCTCTCTGAGCCGAAAGTGCACCAAAGAGAGATTCCCGAGTTAGTGCTCCTTCAACTTTAGAACGGGCTTGAAGGATAAGATGAGTCGCTACATACGCGGAGAGGGTTGCCCCTGAAGCGTTTGCGGGAAGCGCCGGCGAATCGGTCCGCATCTCCACGTACCGAACTCCCCTCAGTCGATCCCCTCCGGCCGCTCGAACCTCAGCCTTGGCGGCCCAGAAGTTCGAGTATATCTGCGTCGTGACGCCAAGATCTCGCACCTGCTTTACGAAGGGGCCGATCTGCGCGATGCCGACGTTGAGAAAGATAGCATCGGCGGATTCCCCTTTGAGCCTTCCAGCGATAGTGCGAAAATCCAATTCGGTTGGGAGAACACGCCATTCGCCCACGACGGAGAGTCCGTGCTGCGCGGCCTTAGAGGAGAGATCATCAGACACCGCGACCGGCCAATCATCCTCGACCGTTACGATAGAGATCCTCTTTACTCCGACCTGCTTGAGCTGTTCGGCGAGAAACTCCCCCTCTCGTTCCGATGTTGGCCATGCCTGAAAGGCGAATTCATTCCCGGTGCTGAAATGTTTATTCCCGACCCCACCAACAAGGGGCACCTTTGCTCTCCGGGAGAGCGGATTCACCGCCATCCCCACCGGGCCCCGCATGGCGTAGACCGCCAGAACCCCATCGCTGTCGCTGAGCTTGCGAAACTCACTCACCGAATGACGGGGTTCCGCCTGGGAATCGGCGAAGACTAAGGAGAGACCAGACGCGCCACCCCGCTCAGCCAGCGCCGCTTCGATCCCAGCCCTATTATCAGCCCCCACTGAGGCGTATGCCCCGGAGAGAGGTAGAAGCATCCCGATTGATTCGGTGCGGTGCTCGCTGAACACGGGGCGACTTACGACTATGAAAAGCGCGGCAAGAATACTTAGAGAACGACGCATCCCCTCCTCCAGTGTAAGAAACGTAGCTATCGACACGATAGGACGAACGTACCCGAAATGGGAAGTATCGCTACTGCGAGAGGGAGGATAAGAGCTCTGCCTAGCCCTTAAAACTCGACCCTTGGATCCGGATTGGCGATTACCCACGCCAACGCTTTCGACAGCTCCCGCTCATGTTTTGTCCCCGATAGCGCGGAGCGCTTGAGAGATGAGCCTTGGCCTCGGGTGGGCCGTTCGATTATCCCAGCGCGGTGAAGGACGGTTAGCCCCTTCTCAAGCTCCTTACGCTGGAAGCGCTCAGGGGATTGTTTGTCGACGTTCTCAAGCACCATGCGGTCTTCACCGACACACACTCCGAACTGCAACCTTCCCTGGAAGAAGAAACCGTATCGCAACAGTGCCATGATCGCCTCTCCTTGCAGCTGTGCTCCGTTTAATGTCGTAACAGCGTCTACGTACCCGGAAGCCATGCCCAAGCGATCGTTCGTATCAGCGAGCGCGGAGAGCGAAGCGAATCGGCTGGTTGTCTCCAAGAGATCATACATCGGAGCTGAGATTCGCATCTTCTCAATACGAAGAGCGGTCTGACTCAACGTCGCGATGTACTCATTGAACTCCGCCGTCGTCAGGATATGCGGATTAAGCGATACAATCTTCGACACCAGAGCAAAGGACTGGTCCGAGGCCTTGGGCCCGAGAACGATGGCCGCGACACGCTCCAGATCGACGACGCGCTCCTCGATCTGCGCAAGTGCTGGAAGAGCTCCTAACTTTTCTGTGACCGTGGAAAGGATCTTCTCTCCGAAGATCGCGCCCACAAATTCCTCCGAGGTCGGTTCAACCGAAGCAGCGCCAGGCGCACTCACCTCTTTCGACGGAGCTGGTTTCTCGACAGGACCCGTGAACTGGGTCGCCGCGATCTGGCGCTCCTGCGCCTCTCGCCGCTCGGTCTCAACCTCATCCAACCACCCTCGAAGGAAAGAAGACTGCTCACGAGTGAGCCACGCAACGCCCTGCGCATTCTCCTGCTCCAGGTTCGTAATGGTCGACCTGACCATCTCCGCCCCATGCTGGGATTCAATCGAACGAAGAGCTCGATTCAACCTACTCGCCGCAGCAGGTGTTGACTCACCAGGAGACGCGTCACGGTTCGATGGAACATTAATAGTCGCGTAATGAACGAGGAGAGACTCCTCTGAGGAAAGAGAGTCCCCACGAAAGAGCGCCCGGAACGGAAAGGCTCCCGATACAGCTCGTTGCACCCGACCCTCGTAACGGTGGAGGTTAGGAAGTGACTCCTTCACCCCCTCTCTCAACGCCTCAAGAACTACCTTCCCTGATTCGGCCAATTCCCTAAGATCATAGCGGGTTGGTTGAGTCGCGCTCCATGCGACCCCGTCAGCTCCGGCAGAGGCAAATTTATTTGGCCGTATCTCGTCGGAGTCTTTCACCATCTTTCGCACACACGACGTGTACCGATTCACTAATGACGTAGTCTTGGGCTCCCCAACCACCTTAGCGAGCGCGGTGAGCTTACTAATCATCAGTGTGCCAGCGCTCGCGACTCGATTGTGCAGCTCCCGCTTTAACTGCTGCGCGGCGATGACCTCCTTAAACAGTGGAGCCAACTCACCCACAGAGGCGAACCCAAGCTCCTCTAGGAGTGCATGTCGGACGAGAGCATCGGCACCGCGATCCGTTTGCATGAGCGTTTGCAGATTTGTAGCCGAAGGGTGAACTTTATGAATCAGCAACAACCCCTCGGCGGCTAGCTGTCTCTTGCTAGGGGGGCTGGGACGCTCCCCAGTCAGCAAATCAACCAAGCCCTGGATTGTTACCGGCGCTCGCGGGCAAAAGAGGGTCTTAGCTTTCTGGTCAACAAGGTCATCAAACGCATGAAAAGCCTGGACCACATCAAGTATTCCCTGTTCGGCCTTGGCGAGTTTGTCGAAAGAGTCGCGCCTTGATTTGTGGAACGTCTCAAGAATGCTTATCCGTTCCGTCGCGAGTGGAGATACGGATGGATCGAGCGCCGGCAACCGCGCAGGGTTAGTTCGATAGTCCCTCTCTGTCGGCACTTCAGTGACGGTGATTCCGGATGTAGTATGGGTAGTTTTCGCGTTCATAGGCACTTAAGGGTAGCGAGAGCGCATTCGCTAATCAAAATAATCTGATATGGGTGGCATGGCCTTAGGTCTCTGGTACGAATTGGTCGGAAGTTGATCATAGGGAGCAGTGAGCAACTAGACTGGCTCGTGTTCTCTGAGCTCACCGCCACCCCCACCCTTCCCTAGCATCTCAGCGTGGGAGATACTCGCTATCGATACATAAGGGCTCAAAGCATCCCCAGCCCCGGTCACGTAGTAAGCACACCGCCTATGTTTGAGACCTTCCAAGACGTTCAAAAGCTACAGATTCAAAACGGAGCCGCGCTCCTTCGGGAGGCTAACCTCTCGTTCCAGTTCTTCGGTAGAGGAATGGAGCTTCAGATCCTTCGCGGCGGCTTACGGGAGTTAAGCATCGCGAGCAACTCCCCTCCCTTTATTCACTCCCTCCGATCACACGGAAAGGTAGAGGTTAGTCTTGGATTCGGTTCTATCACGAAGGAGAAACAGTTCCTCAAAGTTGGCGTGGGTGGGAAATTTCAGTCCCTCTCCGCGAATGAGGATGTTAACAGCCTTGTGTCACCGGCTATTACCATCCCTACACTGGCCATCTTCATCGCAAGCCCCTCCTCGTCGAACAAGGCGGTGATCGGCCTTCAGTTCATGGAGGGGATCCCGATGCAAGAGATTTCAATCGACATCGAGGATCCAAAGAAGTTCGATCACAAAAGTTTCACCGAGTTCTGCCATCGGCACCTCAGCATTCCTAACAAGTCTTAATCGAGGGGCTCTTACGACGATGCACCATAACGATCCATATCAAAAGAACCCAAACCAAGGCTCAAAGCCCGAGTCATCCAAGGATGATCTTCCGCTTGAGGATGGAAGCCTTGCTAAGATGGATTTCGCGCCGGGGGAGATACGCCTCGTGCCGGATCCCGGGATGGTGCTTCCCCTTGGAAGGTATGCGCTTGTTGATTTCATCGACGGTTCATTGATCACGGGAACCGCGGCTCCCTACGATGAGAGCGCCACCCTCATCGATGTCAGCGAGCTTGTATCGCTGGTCAATCGGCTCGAAAGCGTCTCAATCTCTCTTCTCGGAGGAGCGATGGCAAAGGAGATCTGTCTACCCGGGTGCGCTCAATCGATCGATGACATCAACCTGGCGTTCGGCGAACATGACGATCCCTTGAGTCGAAGTTCGTTCGAGGAGGTCGGGAGTATCTCCAGTGTAGGTGGTGAAAACAGAGATAGTCTGCACTACGCGATCAAGCTTGGGCGCTTTGTCGAAAGCATCCGAGAGCTTCACGAATACATGGACTATCAGAGGTCGCTGGGCATCCATGCCGGACAAGATGCAGAACTGGATAAGCTTGATATGTTCCTCTCCCAAGCGATGGGACGGGCCTACGCCCGCTGCATGAACGTATCCTAACTGTGGGGCGCCCCTACCCTACGGACACTCAACCGTCCGCGTCGACCTATCATCGGTGTCCTGCATAGCGCTCCGATGTAGTTGGGTGGGCCGTCGAGTGATAGTGCTCTTAGACTTGTGTGCTTTGCCTAACGCCGTCGCCGCTGCCCGGTCAGGGGCTTACCCCGCCCCTCACAGATGAATCATCTGCTCTCGTCACCCGGAGCCATGATGTTCGCGCCCCGCAGCAGTCTGTATCCCTCGGGCAACTTGAACAACCTCTTCGTCTTGGCCGTCTTCCTGAAGACTCTTTGGTATACATTTCGAGACTCTCTATCTGACCACACAAGGCCGGAGTGTTGGTCACTCGCACGATCGCCGAAGAGCCCGGTAGCTATCGTCGCGCCCCTATCGACATAGAAGAGCGGGAACGCGAAGCTTCCAGCCATCGCTTCAACCGCGATAGGTATTCCCCTGCGTGTCGTGCCATGAAGGATCGCGAGGAGTGGAGCCTCAGTTCCAGAACGTATCACCACATACCCACGAACGAACCGCGAGAGCTCCTTGGTCATGACCCGTTTGCCGTTGCGATCGAGCGCCACCACGACGTCAGCGCGTTTGGACCTACCCGGTGTCTGGAAAAGGACCTCATCGATGTCATCCCCGTTGACATCTCCACACCCGAGAAGCTGACCTTCATTAATTGACGATACATCACCGATAACCGTGCCGCGCTCGTCGAGTTCCCGAATGAATAGTTTCCGCCGTTTACGCGCATACGCTACAAGGGAGTGTTTCGTGGATGAGCGCAATCTGCACCCGGTGAGAATGCGATCGCCGTCGGAGCCGAGTTGAACCTCTGCGGTAGAGCCCGATGTGGAGCGTTTAATCCTCCAGATAAGCTTACCCTCCGCAGCGCTGACGGTCGCCACATCAGTGACTCCATCGCCATCGTAATCACCGAGGGCGGGATACTCTCCTTCCATCCGATAACTCCTCCATGCGCCCCCACGTGTTGGACGAACCCGATAGAGGATATCCCCACCTGCCCGACGCCATGCCGCGACAAAGGTCTTACCCGCCCCCGAGAAGTCCAAGGGAGCCGTCTCCACAGCGACAAGCACCGCCCCTACCGCAACCTTGCTCCTCTTGCCCTCTGAGCTTATGGAGAAGGCCTTAACCTCTTGCGATCCCGCGGAGAGCGGCGGCAGGGTAATCGACCATTCACCCCTTGGCGATACCACTGTGGTTCCCGCCTGAATATCGTTTACCAAGATTACTATCGAGCTCCCTGGCTCCCCCTGACCTGAGAGTTTCGGGGCAAACCTATTTACAACCAGGGGCTTATCTTTACCACCAGCGGGGAGAGCGATCACCGGCGGAGGCACAGGTGTCGAGGTCGCCGTAAAAATCGGGGTCGCTGTGAGTGTCGGAGTGGCGGTGCTTATTATCGGAGCTGAGGTATGGGTGCTGGTCGGTGTGTTTGTTATCGTTGGGGTACTCGTCGGTGTTCTGGTTGGGGTTGCGGTCGGAGTAGCCGTTGGGGTCGCGGTTGGAGTCGTCGTAGGAGTTGCGGTCGGGGTTACAGTCGGGGTAGCGGTCGCACATATGCTCGGGTGCCCGGAGCAGACCGCACCGGATTCAATCGCGCACGACCCGTCGCAGCCATCAGCGGAGGTTGTGTTTCCATCATCACAACCCTCTCCCAACCCGATTATGCCATCACCACATACGGGAGGTGGTTCGACGACGCACGAAGAGTCGCATCCATCGCCACTCACTACGTTTCCATCATCACACTCTTCGCCACTTGTTACGATGCCATTACCACATCCCGTTGGTGTACAGTTTGAATCGCAGCCGTCGCCGTCGGTAACATTGGAGTCGTCGCACGTTTCACCGGATTCAACGCCGCCATTTCCACAGACTGGAGCACACGGTGAGCATCCACATGTGGACCATTGCTCCGATTCGCCACAGCCACAGCTCCCGGGGCTCGTTTTGTTAGGATCATTTGGACAGCTATCGTTACAATCTGGCGTTCCATCAGCATCGGTGTCGGTGTCTGGAATTCCGCACCCACACTGGCCCGCACTTATTGTGGAAGAGTCGTTTGGACATCCATCATTACAATCTGGCGTGCCATCACCATCCGCGTCGCTATCTACATACCCACATCCGGAACCACAAGCTCCTGAGCCCCAGGTTCCAGAGCAGCCGCAGGTTGGGTCCGGGCTCTGCTGGCCGCTATTATTCGGACAGCCATCATTACAATCTGGCGTGCCATCACCATCGGTGTCGGTGTCTGCAACTCCGCACCCACAAATTCCCGGGGCGGATTTGTACGGGTCGGTTGTACAGCCATCCTGGCAGTCTGGGGTACCATCCGAGTCCGAGTCAGGTCCTCCGCAACACGGAGTATCCGCCATCCCGCAGCCGCACGAACCCGGAGTGGTCTTGCTCGGGTCGCTATCGCACTCATCTGCCGGAGTACACGTACCATCGCCATCCGCATCCACTCCGCCCGTAGGACAGGAATCAAGACAATCTAAGGTTCCGTCACCATCAGAATCCACGTTTGGAGCGTTTGGACAACTGTCGTTGCAATCCGGTATGCCATCCCCATCCGCGTCCGGATCTACCCACCCACACCCGGAACCGCAGGAGCCGTAGTTATAGGACACACCACCGCACCCACACGGTCCTGGATACCCATTGCCCGGCCCACATCCGTAGTCGGAGCCACACGAGCCTTCAGGAGTCCCGCAGCCACAGGAGCCCGGAGATGTTTTATTTGAATCGCTCGGACATCCATCATTACAATCTGCCGTGACATCACCATCGGTGTCGGTGTCTGCATTTCCGCACCCACAGGTTCCCGGGGATGTTTTATTCGAATCGCTCGGACATCCATCATTACAATCCAGCGTGCCGTCGCTATCTGAGTCGAA
>JAIXPR010000105.1 GCA_027486155.1 Pseudomonadota bacterium
ACTTCGCACACAAGCAGGTAATTGGAAATAGGCATCGAGTGGTAACGAGATGCCGTCCCAAGGGAGGGGAAACACTTTGAAAACTAAGAACACGGGACCTAAGTCACAAGCGTTGAAGGTCAAGTCATCCGGATCAAAGACCGCGAAGACTTCTCAAGCCGGCAAGCAAAACAAGCCGGCTCGTAAGGGTGTTTCTGTTATTTCCTCATCACCTCAAAAGGCCGGCAAAGAGAAGTTGGCTTCTTCCGAGAAGGTCTCTCTCGCCGAGCGTATTTCGAAATCAAACCTCGTAAAAAGTGCCGAAGTAGTAAAGCTCAAGACGCAGCGCTCGAAGCTTAAGTTGGTCGCTAAGTCCGGAAGTAAAGTTCCTGTTTCAAAGATAACCCGCTCTGAGGGTATCTCCTCGTCGAGCAACGTAATCAGTGCGCGTTTCGGTTCCGACACTACCGTAGTGGAAAAAGTCGCGGCCGCTAAGCCGTTGCTCGCGGTTCGTCAGCCAGTTGAAAAGCTGGTAGATGCCCCGAAAGCGGTTGAGTCTGTTAATTTCAAGATGGGCGATAAGATCGTGTACCCCGGTCACGGTGTGGGCGAGATTGAAGGCGTGCGAACTCATGTCCTTGGTGGCCAGGAGCACCACATTTACAACATCAAGATCCTTGATAGCGGGATGAAGGTGATGGTTCCCGTTAGTCAGGCCGCTGCTGTTGGTCTCCGTCGCATTATCGACAAGAAAGCGATCGATACGGTGTATGACATCCTGCGGGACCGTAATTTCAAGATCGATACGCAGACCTGGAATCGTCGCTTCAGAGAGTATTCCCAGAAGATTAAGACAGGTTCGGTGTTCGAGATCGCGATCGTGCTCCGAGACCTCTCCGTTCTGAGCGCTGACAAAGAGCTCTCCTTCGGTGAGAAGAAGATGCTCGATATGGCAGAGGCTCTCCTTGTTTCTGAGATCGCAATCGCTAAGGCTCGTCCTCACGACAAGGTGGCTGTAGAGCTCAAGGCGCTCTTCGTATAGCACATGGGTTACTCGGTGATCATTCCCGCGGCTGGTAGTGGAAGCCGGATGGGTGCCGACGTTCCTAAGGTGCTATTACGGCTCTCCGACCCGTCAGCATCCTTCTCTATCATTCAAAGGACCGTGCGCGTTTTTACCGCAGACCCGTCGTGTTTACGGGTAGTCGTGTGCGTGCCCGCGGCGTGGGAGGACGCGTTCTCTTCAGAGTTGGGGCCGAACCAAAAAATTACCCTTGTGCATGGTGGTGCTACTCGCCAGGAGTCGGTACGACGTGGCGTTGAGGCGCTTTCTGAGGTCGTTCGAGCTCAAGGTGGAGATGAGGCTACCGAGTGTGTGCTCGTGCATGACGCGGCGCGCTGCTGTATTACGGGGGAGGTTGTCGCGCGGGTTGTTGAAGGCGTGGCGCGACATGGGGCGGTAACCGCGGCGATTCCGGTGCCTGATTCTTTGTGCAAGGTCTCGCAAGGGACGATTTCATCCTTTGTTGACCGCGAAGATGTATGGGCTGTCCAGACGCCGCAAGGATTTCTGCTTGGAGAGCTCCGCGGTGCGCACTTCACTGCGCATGTGGACGGCTTTGTGGCGCTTGATGATGCGAGCGTGGTGGCCCGGCTGCGGGATGTGCGGGTTGTTGAGGGGGATAGGTTAAATATAAAGGTGACCCATCCCCACGATCTTGCGGTGGCGGCTCGGTTTACTACGGTAGGGTGAGAGAGATGGAACTTCGTATCGGTCAAGGCTTCGATGTGCATCGCTTCGCGGAGGGACGACGGTGTGTACTTGGAGGTGTCGAGATTCCGCACGCACGGGGACTCCTGGGACATTCTGACGCGGACGTACTGACGCACGCTCTGATGGACGCTATTTTGGGCGCTATCGGTGGCCGAGATATCGGTACTCTGTTCCCCGACACTGACCCGGCGTTTAAGGACGCTGATAGTATCGTTCTTCTCCAGAAGGTGTGGGGTATTGCTCATGCTGAAGGGTGGCGTCTCGTGAACGCCGATATCTCTGTCCTCGCCGAGGCTCCGAAGCTCAAGCCCCACATCGGCGCCATGCTTGAGCGCCTGAGTGGCGCCCTTGGATGCGCCCCCTCGCAGCTCGCGGTAAAGGCTACCACCACCGAGAGGCTCGGGTTTGTCGGTCGAGAGGAGGGGATCGTCGCGAACGCTGTGGTCCTTCTTACTCGCTAGGTATCGACTCCTGGCCGGCCCTCTGACATCTGGAGGTGACGAGGCTTCATCGATAGGCGATGCGATACGGCCCGCGAGGACACGGGCCCTACCGATGCATATACCCACCTCTAATCCCAGCGAATTGTTCCACCACATGGTAGGGCCCGACTCCTGGCGGGCCGTATGACAACTGGAGGTATCAAAGCTTCACCGATGGGCGCTGTTTTTCAGCACCCGCTCTAGATGCTCGAAATTCACCGGCTTCGTCATGTGAAGATCGCAACCTGCCTCGCGAGCCCGTTGCTGATCCTCTTCGGTTCCCCAACCTGTAACCGCCATAATAAAAGGTACGTGGCCGTGGGGCAGCCCTCGTATGCGACGGGCAACATCGTATCCACTCATGTCGGGAAGGCCGATATCAAGCAGGATCATTGCTGGTTTATAGCGGTCGACGTGCTGTATGGCGTCCTCGCCGCAATGCACAACCGACACATCATACCCGTCGATGTCGAGAAGCATGCTGAGGGTTTGCGCTCCACAGGTGTTGTCGTCAACGACGAGTATTGAGATCCGATCGGAGTTTCCGGGAGTGAGGGTGAGTGGCGATCCTGCCTGAACTGCGTTAGTCATGTCGCTCCTTGTTAGTGCCTTTCGGCGTACGACAGGGCGTTTCAAACTGCAAACGTAAGGGACCTTGGACCCATAGAGCATTACCCGAAAGTCGCTTTGCGCCAAGCGAAGAATACGGATTTCGCGCGGCGTGATGAGCGCCCGCAGGTTGAGGCATGTAAGGTATTGAATATTAAAGAGTCTGCATGCAGATAGGTGAGCTTGCTCTTGGAGGGGGGGCGCCCACTCAGCCGCAGGGATAGGTGGCGTTGCTGGTGTGCCTCCCCACTTTTTGTCGCTAGGTGCCGATTCAAGTTGGTGATAAGGAGTACTGGACAACGGGTGTCTGAATGCGAAGAGGAAAGCAAGGGGCATGGAATATCGACGGTTGGGATCCGCGGGATTGCGGGTAAGTGAACTCTCTTTGGGCTCGTGGGTGACCTTTAAGGGACAACTTGATGAGTCGGGCGCGGTTGAGCTCATGAAGCACGCGTACGATGGTGGCGTGAATTTCTTCGACAACGCGGAGGTGTATGCGGGAGGAGATGCCGAGATCCTCATGGGGCGGGCGCTCAAGAAGTTGGGGTGGAGAAGGGCCTCCTACATCATCTCTACAAAGTTCTTTTGGGGCCTGCACGACGGGCCCAACGAGAAGGATACGCTGAATCGAAAGTATCTGATGCAGGCGATCGATGGCTCTTTAGCTCGCCTTCAGTTGGAGCATGTCGACCTCATCTACTGTCATCGCCCCGATCCCAATACGCCGATGGAGGAGGTCGTTCGCGCGATGAGCGACATAATCTCTCAGGGAAAGGCGCTCTACTGGGGTACCTCAGAGTGGAGCGCCGAGCAGATCGCGGAGGCATGGCGCATAGCCGATAGGCGAAATCTTCACCGGCCGCAGATGGAACAGCCTCAATACAACATCCTCGTGCATGAGCGGGTTGAGCGAGAGTACGCGCCGCTCTATGAAGAGATCGGATTAGGCTTAACGACCTGGGGGCCGCTACGCTCTGGGCTCCTGTCGGGCAAATACACGAAAGGTGTGCCGGAGGGGAGTCGTGCCTCTCTTCCAGGATATGAATGGCTTCGAGAGCGATGGAACGAGGGTGAGCGCGAGATAGTATCGCGACTGCAGGGGGTCGCTGACGAGCTGGGGTGCTCGTTGTCTCAGCTCTCAATCGCTTGGATACTCCGAAACAAGAGCGTTAGTTCGGTGATTCTTGGCGCGAGCCGCGTTGAACAGCTCCGTGAGAACCTCGCGTCTGGCAGTGTGACGCTCTCTTCTGACGTACTTGCCGAGATCTCCACGATAGTTGGGGACTACGGGGCGAAGAAGTGAGTGAGTAGCGGTCGCGGCACATTGATTGGTAGTAACTGAATGTGTAATCCGAAACCGCAAAGAAGTTTCGCCTCACCTACCGCGGCCTGGTGCCGGTCATGGGACCTCCTCTCGTTCCTCCGTACCCTCGCTTAAAAGCTTGATGGAGGCTTCTATGGCAACCGTAACACCAGCAGGAACAACAGTAGAGCGTTCTAACCTTTCGAACGTCGTGGGAGTGCTTGCGCTCCTTGCGGTGATAGCGTTGATTTACTTTATCGCGCGTGGTCGAGAGCCAAGTCCTATTACCCAGCCGGGAGCCCTCGCCCCGACCGAGCAGGGCCAGGCGGTTCCTCCAGCGCTTGAGCAACGCTGAAGCGAAGAGCCGATGGAATGGGAGGTGTAGGTGGGGCCCGCGTCCTCGCGGGCCGTATCGCTTCGCCTGTCGATGAAGCCTCGATACCTCCAGTTATCATACGGCCCGCCAGGAGTCGGGCCCTACCGAGACCCGATCCCACATAAGCCCCCTACAGGCTCAGCGACTCCCCCGGCGCAAGCTCCTTCGTTGGTATGCCAACTCGATCGCACGCTGCCGCGAACTCATCATAGGTACCGGTCAGTAGCTCAAAGGTTTTATAGTGAATCGGTATCGTGAGTTTGCACTTCGTCCACGCGGCCGCTTGCGCTGCCTCTGTTGGATTCATGGTGAAACGATCGCCGATCGGAAGGAGCGCGACGTCTGGTGAAAACTGCTCGCCTATGAGCTGCAGGTCCGAAAAGAGCGAGGTGTCCCCGGCGTGGTAGATTCGCGTTCCGCCGCCTGAGAGGATAACGCCGCAGGCTTCTCCGGCGTACACGGGACCGCTCTTAGTGTCGTATGAGCTTGAATGATAGGCGTTCGTTAGGCGGACTTCTATGCCGTTAACGATGACGGATCCCCCTTTGTTCATCGGAATTACCTTATCGGCTGGGACCCCTTCAGCGATCATGATCATCGCCAGTTCATAGGTAGCCGCAATCGCGGCTCCTGTCTCTTTCTGCACACGCACCGCGTCTCCAGCATGATCTGAGTGTCCGTGCGAGAGGACGATGAGGTCGAGCTTGCGAGGGGATTGGAGATTCGCGGGGCAGAGTGGATTGCCGCGAAGCCATGGATCGATCGCCACTACCGTGGAGCTGTAGTCCACAAACACAGCCGAATGTCCCGCGTAGGTAATTGTTGGTTTTGTCATACTCTCTCCGTCTAGCCAAAAGTTGTATAGCCACGCGCATGCGCCTCGGCGAGGATCGCGGGCGAGTACCGCACGGCACCCTCCTGAAGCTGTATATCCCCCTGCGCGACGTTACGCACTATCCACGGATAGAGCGCGTGTTCTTGGACGATCACCCGCGCGGCAAGGGTGTCCGGCGTATCACCGGAGAGGACGGGCACCCTCGCTTGCGCAATCATGGGGCCTGTATCGACGCAGGTATCAACGAAATGCACGGTGCATCCGTGTTCGGGGTGTTTCGCCTCAAGCGCGCGTGCGTGGGTATGAAGCCCCGGGAAGTGAGGGAGGAGTGAGGGGTGAATATTAATCAAACGTCCTTGAAATCGCTCAACGAATTCACGTTGTACGACCACCATGAAGCCAGCAAGGGCAACGAGGTCGGGGACGGTGCTCTCGACGGCCCGAAGGATCGCCGCCTTAAACTCCAGAGCGGAGGAGTGGTCTTGGCGAGTTATAATGGTGGTTGGGATGTGAGACTCTCGGGCGACCGAAAGCCCCTCCGCATCCGCTTTGTCGGATATAACGTGGTGAATCCGGAAGCCATGTTGCTGTTGAATCAAGGCCTTAAGATTAGAGCCTCGGCCGGATAGGAGAACGGTAACTTTTCCTTCGCTTTTCATTTCAGGTGCATCTTAGTGTACGAGGCGATACACTGACCATATCGTTTAAACGTAAGAGCGTGTGACAAGAATGGACCTTGCGGCGAGCCGCGGAGCACCGTCACTCTTTGAGCGCGCTAAGTTTCCCCAGGGGGCTTTGATGAAGGTTCGTTCGGTTCTACTTCTCTCGTGCGTATCAGCGGCGTTTGTCGCGATCGGTTCTGTCGCCTCGGCTGATCAAGGCGACACCGGGGAGAGCGCCGCCGAGGCCGACGGTAACGACAAGCCGACAACGCGGCAGGATGATGACCGACTTCCTCCCGTCCTCCCTGGTGAAGAGGTTGTCACGCAAACCGGACAGAAGATGCGGGTATGGTCAAGCGCCGGTCCTGTGCCGGTCAATCAGCAGCCAACACCGCAGACGCTCAATGGGGACGGGTACGGTGGAGTTGGCGTCATCGTTGATGGTCGCGACTTCGGACGTAGATAGGCCCGCCTTCCTAGCTCGGGCGCACGTTGTGCCGGAGCCACGCTCCGTACTTTTCTGATACGTCACTCGCGTCGATAACGACGAACTCAGGCACTTCGTAGGGATGGTTCTCCTCGATCGCTTTTCGCGCCTCATCTTTGAGGTTGCTGGTGGTTTTAATGACCAGCAGCACCTCCTCATCGATACACACCTCACCCTTCCATCGGTACACCGATTGCATCGGGGGGAGTATCTGGACGCACGCCGCAAGTTCCCGATCCACCAAGAGTTTTGCGAGGGCCGAGCCTACTTCCTGGGAGGGGCACGATACTAAGCTGATGATTATACTCATCAAGGACACCTACGTTGTGAAGGGATTGGGTACCTGGTAAAATCCTACGGTTTCCGTACCGTATTCCCGCATGTAGCCGCAAGGGGTTATATACCTCTCAAAAGGAGCCCATGAACCTAGTCATACGCGCACTTGTTGTGTGTTTCGCCCTCACTGTCGCCCGCATGGCCGGCGCGGAGGTGACACCAGATAAGGACCTCCCAAGAAGGGGCAATCTCTCTACGACCTTCAATACCGGCCGGGCAGCGAGCTCTGCTCCCGAGCCGTTCGGTTTCGACGAATTGCGGCGAGATGAGGTATCTCCACTGAGTGGTTCGATCTCGAAAGTCAAAGATGGTCATTTGGAGATGAAGGTTTTTAATAACTCGAAGACGGACACCTATTCCGTGAACGTTGAGGCCCTTCAGCTCGATGAGAATCTTCGGGTGGTAAAGCGTGACTTCTTCACCTACACGCTCTCACCGCAGTCATCGAAGCAGCAAATGTTAACGGCGGCCACCGGTGTTAAGGGAGCTGAGCTCAACCTTGATAAGTATACCAACCTTACCGCCCGTCGAGCCAAGGCGGCAGCGCGGGCTACTCCAACGAAAGGTAAGTAAGGGATGAAGTTGTGAGCACTCAACGAGCGAAGCTAAAGAATCCTACGAACAAAGAGCTCAAAGCGCTTGAGCGATACGTCGTGCCGTACAGCAACAGCGCGGGTGATGTTAAGTTTCACCTAGCGTATCCGAATAACTACTGGGTCGCGATGTCGAACCTCGGCTTTCAAGCTGTGTATGACATCCTCGCCCGTGATTCGAGGGTACTCGTTGAGCGCGGATTCCTTCCGGAGGAGGCCGATTCGGAGAAGGTTGCCTCGACGAAGTGGCGCTCCTTCGAAAACAACAATTTTCTGGGTGATTGTGACATTCTTGGGTTCTCGATGTCCTTTGAGACCGATTATCCCCACCTTCTCAAAATGCTCGAAAACCAGGGGCTTCTCTTTGGCTCGTGGCAGGAGCGGGATGCCGCCGCGCGGGAGGCGAAGTTTCGCTTTCCACTCCTGATCGCTGGTGGGACGGCGGTAACGTTAAATCCTGAGCCGATCG
>JAIXPR010000104.1 GCA_027486155.1 Pseudomonadota bacterium
ACCTCATCGATCTGAAGCAAGAGTTGCACATCGGCTCCAGCCAATGGAGGAGGATGGGTCGCGAGACCCCATCCCGCCGTGACAAGGCCCACCACACATCCAACGAGCCCCCCTCTCCCGCCTATGCGAGTCAGCGCGATTACGAATCCGAGCGCAATCCCTAGAACAATGAGGAGGGGCAGGGAGATAAACCACGCCGCTCCTTGGCCAGCACACACCCCAACAGTGAAGAAGAGAGAAGGAGTTACGCTTCTGATCCGGACCAAGGGTCCGGCCAACCATGAAGAATGATACATACCACCATCCATTCTCCTCTGCGCCAGCGCGGGTAGCACACGGTCGTCAGGAGTGATACGAGTGGCGATCTATCGGGATGGGGTTAAAAAAGTTGCGCGTGATGATGGTGAGAATCAGACGGGATAGGAAGACAGTCGTGTCGCGCACTACGAACAAAAAGGCGTTCTCTTAATTATCCTCCTCATCTTTATCCTCATCCTCCTCATAATCCTGCACCTGCACCGGTTTCCTGATCATATTCCCGAAACTGCTCTGCGCTGCTAACGATACCCTTGCTGCATATTTACCAACGACAATTTTGAAGCGCATGAACAAACCACCACTCCAGACCCAACCTGGATCGCATACTCATTCAGGCCCCCGGATGAAAATGAGGAAACCGGTGCAGGTGCAGGATGAGAATAAGGATGAGGACAAGGAGAAGGACGAGGAGAAGGACAAGGATTCGGGGTAGGACTAGAGCATGCCACGCGCAGCCAACCCGTCGGCGGCCCTAAAGCCCCCTACCGCGACCGCTGAGCCTTCGCACCCTCGCCACCACCCGGCTCTTGTCCGGACACACCCTCACCTGTCACTTCATTTTCCCCATCTTCGGTAATCGGCAGGTGCAACGGTCCGCGATCAACGCTCGGATCCGCCCACAGCGCCATCTGGGAAACATCAACCGGCTCAGCGTCAAAGGATGGGTTCCGAGCGATCCCCTTGATAATTCTGGTGGCATCCTTTGCGATATCGATATCTCTGAAAACTCCAAATGGCCCGACATGGCCCCTGAACTTACTCCTCTTGAACGCGCCAATAGAGAGGTTCGCTTTACTTGCCGGAACGATCGCTCCGTCGAGATCGTATCCTCCAAGAACCTCCGGATTCGCCTCTGGCCCATACGGCGCGATGTGAACACCGAGGTAACGTTGAGCCCGGAAGGTAACACCCATCACATACCATTTACCCGGGTCAATAGTTGTCGAGGCGAAGGCGAACCACCGCCCCCTGCCACTACTATTTTGCCAATAGACGTGAGGACGAACTCCGTCAGCTCCACCAACCAGCGCTAGAGCGTACCCCTCGGGCTCTCCCCCACGCTGGTCGTACTTTCCGAGAAACGCGGAGCGCTCCTCCATGTCTATCGATGATTTCAACTTAAACCACACAAACAACATGAAATCAGAGTCAGTAGGATTAAGAAGCGGATGATGGGCAACGGAGAGAACCGTGCCGCTGCGAGAGAGAGCAATAGCGTCAGCAAACGCCTTATCCGTCGCCAGAACAGATGGGCTGGGTGTGGAGATGTCAACCGACTTAAAGGAATACCAGATCCCGACAACCGCAAGCCATGACACAAGCAGCGCGGCACAAAACGCCGCTACGAGAGCAACCGGTCGAGGTTCGGTCGACTTTTTCATAGCTCCTTCACTCGTTGCCAAACGAATCTCCGCCAAACGAATCTCACATGGTCGGCACCGTTGCACTATCTCTTCTGAGGATCTCCCCCTTAAGTGTCCTACGCCTGACAGAGCCGAGACAAGATAGAGTCCCTACCAAATGCAAAGCGCCGCTCTTCTTGTGCAGAAGAGCGGCGCTTGGGTTTGCTGCACCTTTGTGCAACTACTCTGCGGCCTCAGTCGTGTCTTCGGAGGACTCTGGAGCGGCTTCAACGCCCTCACCAACACCCTCGTTGGACTGCTTCTTAGCGCCCTTCTTACCCTTGCCCTTCGCAGCGCCATCTACTGGAGCGGCCACGATCTGAGCAGCGATAACCTTAATCTGGAGGGGTACGGTTACCTCAGAGTGAAGCTTAACCTCAGCCTTATGCTGACCAGGGGTCTTGATCACCTCAACAAGGCGAATCTGACGACGGTCGACGGTGTAACCGAGATTCTTGAGAGCTCCCTCAACGTCACGAGCTGTAATAGCACCGAAGCTCTTTCCACCAGCGCCCATCTTGAGTGTGAACTCTACGATGATCTGAGACAGGGTGTTTCCGAACGCCTCAGCCTCGGCCTTCTTTTTGATACGCTTAGCGACGATAGCACTGAGCTTGTGCTTAAGAGCTCTCTCATTTTGAGATGAGGACTCGATAGCGACGCCACGAGGGATAAGGAAATTTCGAGCGAATCCTCGCTTTACGTTAACCGTGTCACCTACGTATCCGAGTGGGAGAAAATCTTCTCGTAAAATAACTTCCATGACCTGATTCCTATGATTTTATCCAGCGAACTACAAATCGTTTAGCTTACTCGTACGAATCACCGCCGAAGTCGAAATCATCGCCGTCGGTGCGAGGATTCTGGAGACGCTTAGGATTCCCCTTGAACTTACGAACCTTGGTGTGGATCAAGTGAGTCTGGAACTTTTGAACAGACTCGTTGATTCGAAGGACAGACTGAAGCTCGTTGGCAGCTTGATGATTAGCTGTCTCGTAGTTGAATACTACGTAGTATCCGAACTTCTGCTTACCGAAAGAGAACGCAGCCTCCTTCTTGCCCCACGTATCTACGGTCGAGACCTTTGCCTTCTGAGCCGCAAGCAGAGCCTCTACCTTCTTAACTTCTTCTTTGATCTGTGAGTCACTTAAACGAGGGTTAAAAACCACTACTGACTCATAACGGCGTGCTTCCATTGAACACCTTAATTTGATTAACTAAATCTTACTCGATATCGCTTTTCTTTTTGACCGCACCCGCATCGCGAGAGCTGATCAACCACGTTTTGGGCCCCATGACAAAAGCGACGCGAGTCGCAACACGGGATCGACCAATACCCTAAAAGCCGCCGAAGTGTATCAGATTGGGGGCAAAACACAACTGACCGAGACCCCCTAAAACCCTAACTATTGTATTTATTCTGGGCTTTTTTTAGCCCCTGTAGGAGCAACGTAACGACAGCCCCACACGCTTTCCCGACCAATTCCTCGGCAATCGGTTGTTCTTCTTGGGAGAATCGACCCAACACCCAGGTCGCCACACCATCGGGAGCCATCGAAAGTGGGGAGCCAGGGCCCGGCTTTCCAACCCCAACCCGCACACGGACATACCCCCGTCCGCCGCACCGTTCAGAGATAGAACGGAGGCCGTTATGCCCCCCCTCTCCCCCGTCGAGCTTGACCCTAACTACACCGAACGGCAGGTCGATCTCGTCGTGGACAACGATAACCTGGGATATAGGAACCTTTCGAAATGAGAGGAACGACTGAAGCGGCTCGCCACTCCGGTTCATGAAGGTCTGCGGCTTAATGAGAGCCCCCGACCAATCCCCGACACGAAGTGCGCTCTCGCTGTAGCCGTTGCGCTCAAGCCAACCCGAACTTCCCAAGCTTCCGGCGATGGCGGCTCGGGCATTCAGGCGGCAATCAGAATCGACGCCACTACCATCGCCATCGATAGGAGTGGCTCGAAGCGCGTCTACGACCGCAAATCCGATATTGTGTCGGGTGCCATCGTAACGAGCGCCGGGATTACCAAGACCAACGATGGTTTGAAATCCGGCGCTCACGATGGGAACTTAGAAACTACTTAGCTGGAGCTTTTGCGGCAGCGGCAGGAGCAGCGGCAGCCTCAGCTGGCTTAGCCTCTTCCTCAGCGCGGGAAGCGACAACGCTCACGATCGTCTCGCTCGCATCATCAGCGAGGGTAACGCCCTCTCCGAGAACGAGCTGCTCAGCGTGAATGGACTGACCAAGCGCGAGAGATGAGATGTCTACCGTTACAGCTGAAGGGATGTACTTCGGCAAGCAGGTAACTGAAACTTCGTGGGTAACAACCGCAAGAATTCCACCCTGATTCTTAACTCCAGGCGACTCTCCAACGAGCTTCACTGGTACCTCAACCGTTATCTCCTCATCATCCTTGAGCGTTTGGAAATCAACGTGAATAACACGACCCTTGAGGTAGTCCTGCTGAACTTCCTTTACGATCGCGGCTTTTCCGTTGAGCGATGAAACGGAGCTCTTGAAGGTGAACACTTGAGAACGACGAGCCTTGGAAGCGAGCGCCGTGAACTCCTTCAGAGGAACTTGCACAGCGAGTGGCTTCTCAGCCTTGTGGTACGCTACAGCAGGGATGAAACCCTCTTTACGGCAACGGTTTGCAGAAGCCTTTCCAATGGTTGCGCGCTCAGATACTTCGATAGTGAAATTTTCCACGACGTTACTTCCTTAAAAACATCTCTCGGCTAGAGAGCTTTCTCTTTACAAATCTTTTCTCTCTAGAGGACTTTTATCTTTAGAACACGCTGCCTGCAAAAGCAATCGGCTCACAAAAGCACCGGTGGAAAGTAGCAGAAGCGGCCCTTGGGGTAAAGTGGCGGACCTTGTGACCTCCACGGCAATCCCAACCCAAGCCACAACAGCGCACAAACTCGATAACAGCCTGTATTTACAACCGTTCTAGTCCCTTTGCTCGACGCAGGGCGACCATTCGGAGAGAAAACACGCCGCCGAAGCCTTCCCTAGCCCACAAAACATCCCCCGAATTTTACGCGAAAATAGCTCTCAGAGCTCCTATCGACCGGGGAAACAACTCTCAGGTCAGCCCCCTTTTCGCTCACGATCACTCTTTCGCCGCGAAACGGAGCAACGCCAACCGGCTCACACACGGAGACTACTTAAAGAGACTACTCACTGAATCATCGGAGTGAATACGGCGGATGGCCTCTGCAAATACAGGGGCAACAGAAATAACTGATATCCTATCGCTTCCGTCAAGCTCCGGATGCGGAATGGTATCGGTAATCACGAGCTCCTCGATCGGACTTTCTCGAAGCTTCGAGCGAGACTCTCCCGAAAGAACGGCGTGCACACACACAGCCACAACACGCGTAGCTCCAGCCTTGATTAAGGTCTCAGCGGCTTTAACAAGGGTTCCACCGGTATCAGCGATATCATCGACGATGATACAGGTCTGCCCCTGCACATCTCCCACCACCGTCATCGAGTCGACACGGTTCGCGCCGGAACGGCGCTTGTCGATAACAGCGAATGGACAGTTATCCATCCGAGTAGCGACAAACCTCGCCCGCTCAAGACCACCAACATCAGGGGAAACGATAGTAACATCCTCCACCCCGAACTTTTGGCGAAGGTATGGAATCATCGTTGGAAGGGCGTAGAGATTATCTACGGGAATATCGAAGAATCCCATCAGCTGGCCGGCATGGAGGTCCATGGTAAGAACTCGATCGGCACCGGCGGCGGTGAGCATGTCGGCGATAAGCTTCGCCGTGATCGGAACTCGAGGCTTAACCTTTCGATCCTGGCGAGAGTATCCGTAGTAAGGAATCGCGGCCGTAATTCGACCAGCGCTGGAGCGCTTCAGCGCGTCGATAATGATCAGAAGCTCCATGAGGTGGTCGTTGCCCGGCTTGCAGGTGCTCTGCACAACGAACACATCACCTCCACGCACGTTATCACCGATCTCAACGGAGAGCTCACCATCCGCGAACTGAACGGTGTCGATACGACCCGGCTCTATGTTGAGCCCTTTGCAAACTGATTGGGAGAAGAGAGGGTTGGAACGGCCTGCGAAAACAAGAAGTGGACCAGACACATGAGCTCCATGAAAAAGTTGCCCGGGCAGGGGTCGAACCTGCGTATGGCGGAATCAAAATCCGCTGCCTTACCACTTGGCTACCGGGCACTAAGAGGACCGTTCATCATGAGAAGAGCTCCCCATTAGGATAAGCCCTCGTTCGTTCAGAGACACCCCCGCTCGCGCCATTGTTGAGTAAAACAAGTCAGGGGCTTTGGCAAGTGCGGGACGCGAGTATATGCGTGGTATCTTACGAGAAAATGAGGAAGCATAGGTAACTTGCTATCCCCTGCCCCCCTAATCGAGCTGATAATTCAGACGCCACCCCCTCTTTCCCCTCCGGAACGAGGCTAAAGAACACAGATCCTGAACCCGTAAGTGCTGTGCCCTGCGGGAAGAACTGCCGCGCGATCCTGAGCCCATCTCCGATTTCAGGCACCATCTCGCACGCGGTCCGTTCAAAATCGTTCTCGACGAGAGTTCGAAGGTCTCCCGAGCCAGCTCTGGCGAAATCCCGCCCAACATCATCAGACAGAGCGCTCACAACCGGATACTCGAGACGATACCTCTCATAAAAAGCCCCAGTAGGAACCGGTTGGGAAGGAACCATGATCAGAGCCTTCGAGGGAGAGACCGCGCGCGATCGAAGAGGAACGACCTCTTCGCCGATCCCTCCCACCCAACACAGCCCCCCATGCACGGCATACGGAACGTCAGCGCCGCACGCGAGAGCGGCCCTGTTCACACGGCGGTGCATGTCATCCTCAGAGAGATCGAACGATTCCCGAAGGACAGCGCCAAAAACGCTAGCGAGATGCCTAAGCAGAGCGGCAGCATCGGCGCTTCCACCTCCCAAACCACCTCCCACGGGGATATTCTTCTCGATCTCACACCGAAAGCCGAACGGCACAACGTCACATCCGAATTCACGCCAAAAAAACCGAA
>JAIXPR010000073.1 GCA_027486155.1 Pseudomonadota bacterium
AAGCGATAGCTGACGAGGCTCGTGAGACCTCGATGCCATTTTTGCACGCCTCAGTAACGGTCGCTCAATCCAACAAGCACGTGAAGAAGTTCATTGAGCTGATGGGAGAATTAAAGCAGGCATCTCAAACCATGAAGCTGGGAGAGTTCCTCGGCTTTATCGTTGAGAAGTCGGAGTACGGTCCTCGATTGGCCGCGATGAAGGATCCAACAGCTCAGTCACGAATCGAGAACTTGCAGGAGTTAGAGTCCCTCGGTCGCACGATGGAAAAGCCAGAGACTCCAACCGAGGATGTGATGAAGGACCTCCTCGACCGTATCACCCTCACCTCTAGCGCCGATGTGCCGGCTGGCGAGGCTGGCGCGCATGACCCCAATCAAAAGACCGACACCGTTTCGCTCATGACCCTTCACCTCGCGAAGGGATTAGAGTTTCCGGTCGTGTTTCTCGCTGGGATGGAGGAAGGGCTCCTTCCTCACTACCGCTCCCTTGATGACGTTGTTGGTCTCGAAGAGGAGCGGCGACTCTGCTACGTGGGCATCACACGAGCGATGAAGGTTCTCTATCTTACACGCTCTCACAATCGTGGAATGTTCGCCGCGGGTGGGAGCGCTGGAAGCGCTGGTGGTGCCCGGGTGGTGAGCCGCTTCGCGAAAGATGTCGATCCGAAGAGTCTGACCGCCGTAGCTACGGAGCGCTCGCAGGGTGCCACGTTCCTTGAGGGATATCCGCGGTTCTCTTTCGACGACGATGACGATATCGATACCCGTATCGAGGATGATTACTCAAACACGTGGCGAAGAAAGAAGAAGTATCCATCGCGGAGCGACTCAGAGCCGACGTATTCCTCAAAGACCAACGTGTCACTTGATCAGATTCGCAATCTCTTGATGCCCGCTGACGCGATGAAGCAGGAGTCGAAGACTCCCTCAGAGTACCACGGCAAGACCTCGGCCCCGATTGAGCAGCTCGCACCGGGTGTTGAGGTTATTCACCCAACGTTCGGTAAGGGATGTGTTGAGAGCGTGAAGGGAAGTGGCAACACCGCGAACGTGACGGTGAAGTTCGATTCGTTCGATGAGCCGAAGAAGCTTGTGTATCGGTTCGCGAAGTTGGTGTTGGGGTAGGGGGTGTTTTTCGTAGGGCAAGCCGGGAGGGCGACCGTCCCCGGTCGCCGTGTCACTTCAGGCGAAGGTCATTCGCGATGCGCAACATTCCGGCGACCGGGGACGGTCGCCCTCCCGTGTGCCTGATAAAAACTATAGATCCGTAAGATCCCCCTCCTCCCCAATCTTTACATCCTCATACGGCGCTGTCTTTCTTCGATAGAACTCAAGCGCGATGCAATTCAGAACGCCAACAACTTCGTTGTGATCGGCGTAGCGCAGCTCTTTGCCGTATACCTTCTCGATAAGGAGGCTCACGATGTAGTTCATGTGGCCAGGGCGTTGCATGCGGTCCTGTGGTATGAGCTCGGCGAGCGCGCTGAGAACCTCTTGGTACTGCTTTCGATCTTTTCTTCCGATGTACGGCATAGTCTTTCCTTTTTATGCGTTAAGATAAAACGATTGGTGTTTGGAAACTTCCCGCTCACATGGCATGGCGGGTGCGGTTCCCAGCTTCTCCGTTGAGAGACCGGCGACAACGGTAGCGTACCGAATAGCTTGAGGGAGATTTCCGTTAAACTTGACGAGTCCGGCCGCGAGTCCGCCGTTAAACGCGTCACCAGCTCCGGTGGTATCGATCGGGTGCACCTGAACGGCCGGCGTGCGAAGAACCTCGCCTCTCTTCACCCCACTAATTCCCGGAGGGACCTCCTCACGTTGGTACAAGATAGAGCCATGAGCTCCGAGGGTCATGAGAACTGATGTGTTCGGTAAATGATCGCATACCTCTCGAATCGATTGGTCGGAGAGCTTGGCGAAGTCCTCCGTGCAGGAGATGCCCGCGATACGCTTAAGGAGAAAGCTTAATTCTGTCTCGTTGGGGGTGATGTAGTTTGCGAAGGAGAGAAGTGAGGGTTTAACACCGGGGTTAATCGGGGCGGGATTAAGGATAGAGGTTATGCCCTTTTTTTGAGCGTACAAGAGCGCCGACTCGGCCGCATCGAGGTTGCTTTCCGCTTGCAGGAGAATAACAGAGAGTTGTGACTCGCGTTCGAGTACGCTCAGCACGTGTTCAGATGTCAGCGCGTCGTTTGCCCCAAGAGCCACGACGATTGCGTTCTCGGCTTTTTCGTTAATCACGATGGAGGCTGCTCCAGAGGGGGTGCCCTTCGCAGTGAGGAGCTGGATGGGCAGACCCTCGCGGTCGCACCACTCGCGATAACCGTCACCGAAGAGGTCATCTCCGACGCATCCGACGAAGAGAGATGGAATGTTCTGTCGATGGGCCGCTACCGCTTGATTGGATCCCTTGCCACCTGGACCGGTAAAGAAATTGCCGATGATAGTCTGTCCCGGAGCCGGAAAGCTTCCGACAGTGAAGGCGAGGTCTTGAACGAAACTTCCGATGACGGCGAGTCTCGCAGGCATTAGAGGAGCCCTCTGGAGAGTTTGGAAGAGAGGATATCGTTGAGAGTGCCTTGGGTGAGCGTCTTGGCGAACGTTTCTCCCGGCAGATGTCGCATCCACTCGTAGACCGTATCACGCATCTCGGGAGAGAGTTTCGGTGGCATCGCGCGAACCTCATCGAGCGCTGCTACAACATCGCAGGCGAATTTTCGGCTCGCTTCGTGAGCCGCGTTTGTTGGAGAAAGCCCCTCCGCTCTCAGTTGTTGCTGATAGGATGCCATGGCGTCTATGAGCAGCACCTTGGTGCGGGGATAGCCCGAGCACATTAGGTTCCAGGGATCGAGTTTGGAGTCACCGCCCAGTCGAAAATCCGTTCGAATAATAACGGAGGGGATATCGAGCATCTTTGAAATGATGAACTCGACGACCGTTCCCGAGTCGAGTTCAGGACCATCAAAATGAAAGAGACCGACATCGCACGAGACGACGTGCAAGAGGTCCTGATCTCGAATGGCGGTTGGCGTCGTCTCTCGTTGTTCAAGATCTTGCGGCACGACGCACTTGTAGCGGTTTTGAGATTCAAGGTGAATCTGTTCGGCCAAGACCGCGTTGCCGAGGAGGTGCTTTAAACTAAAGAGCTCGCCGGCGAAGTAGATGGTAAATGGCTGTGTCATAGAGGGTGTTGTAGCTGGTCCCTGGTGAAAATTAAAGGAAAGTTTTTAGGGGCAAGGGTGCTCGGTTGAGGAGGAAGGGCGGTGTAATCGCGGGTTGCAAACGGGAGGGCGGTCGTCCCCGACCGCCGAGTGGTTGCGTGAGCCAAAGGTCATGTGCGATGCGCGACATTCCGGCGACCGAGGACGGTCGCCCTCCCGAGTAACGGGTCCGAAGGTTGTAGACCGTCGAGCGGTCGCACTCTATGTAAGCGGTCTCCGCCCCACCCTCAGAACTCTCCCAAACTCTCGCACCAGAAGCTCAAGTATAAAGAGCAGCAGCGCTAGTGATGCGAAGGCTCTCGACAGGTCCTTCTTGTCGGTCGTCATCTGAAGGTATTTGGTAAGGGCATCCTTTTCCGGGTTTACAAGCCCCCCCGAGCGGGACGCTATCTGCTGAAGGAGGGGCATATTCGGTTTAAAATGTGGGCGTTCGGTGAAGGTATCATCGGATATCTCCCACGCTACCTCTGGAAGGGAGGCGTTTCCTATGGAGACGGTCGCGGCATATCTACCTGGAGCGGCCTTTGGAACGCGGGCTTGATAGTGACCGGGTGACACAGGGGCGAAGGAGAGGGGAGCCTTCTCCTGGGAGGGGCGTGTGAGCTCGCCTCCAAGGGACGCACCACCGATATCATCGAAGAGGGAGAGGTCGACGACTACCTCGCCACCTTCTACCCACGAACGGATCTCAAAATCGACGTTCGAGCGAGCGCCTCCGGAGCGGGCGATCGTTGATTCGACGATATCGGACCAGAATTCGTTGATCGACCGCCACTGCATCCACAAGGATGACCAACGGCCGTTCGCGTCTGATGTAAATGAAATCACCTTACCCTTGTCTACGTTCCATGAGGCGAGAAGTGGGAAGGATTTGTCCTCGGCGGTTACGATGAGCTCAGTCTTCGCGCTCTCTCGTTGAAGGGTTTCAACGAAACCGCGCAGGGTCGGGAAGTCGGAGAGTTGTGTTGAGATAACGCCAGAGGGGCCGACCGATACCGGTATCTCTTGGCTCTCCTTTAAGGATTTTTCATTTGAGGCGACCTTCACGTCGGAGAGGAAGATCTTGGGTAAATTCTGCGGGTCTACCGTTTGATAAAAGGAACCACCTCCAAGTTCAGCGAGTTGAGCGAGGAATCCGTCATCCGCGTCATTGCCGACCACCACGGTTGAGACGGTCACACCTAGGACCCGCATCTGTCTGACGAGGTCAAAGTAATACGGCCCCGGGTCGGGAAGTTTGCCATCGGTCAGCACGATAACGTGCTTTCGTCCCGCGTTAATACGGGCCATGCCGCGCCGCGCCTCATCGAGGGCTGGGAAGAGGTTTGTTTTCTTGGTTGGGTAGAGACGGCTGATGCGCTCCGCTGCCGAATTCCGTACGTTCCCGACCGGAGAGAGGGGAAGCGCGATAAAGGGAACGTCATCGAAACCGATAACGCCGATGTAATCGTCATCCTTAAGTGAGTTTAAAACTTCTCTGGCGGCGCTCTTCGCGAATTCGAGCCGGGAATCCATCGCCATACTGCGTGACTTATCGATTACAAGTTGCACCGCGACGTTGAGCCGCTTCTTCTCAAGGTGAGGAGGAACGAGACGGACGGGAAGAAGGGTCTCAAACTGCGAGCCGATGTATCCGCCGAGGCCGTAGGCTCGGTCTCCTCCGACGGTGACGAGCCCTCCCCCGTTTCTCACAAACGCGGGAATCGCGTCAGAGAATGGGGATGGAATGGCGTTCGCCGCGACGTTGTTTAGAATAATAGCCCGGTAGTCATTCGGAGCGCCGAGAGCGGCGGAGGTGGTTTGACCGGCTATCTCGCTGCGAAGTTGATACGCTTGGCCGCGGAGGATCTGCGAGAGGAACCGATCGTCTTCAGGCGTTCCCGACAGCAGGAGCACCTTGTCCCGCTTCTCGCTTGAGAGCCACGTGGTCTTAGAGACCGAGTGGGATCCCCTTTCATCCTTCCACGAATAGGTAGCGACGATCGGATGAAGCCCCTCAATGCTTGGGTCGGTGAGCGCGGTAAAGGTTGTGTCTCCTGAATGAGGGAGAGATACACCTTTAGAAAATATCTGAGCGGGCCCGTGTTTAATCGTGAGGGTGCCCGTAGAGTCGTCGCTCTCTGGGTTTGAGAGGGTAACGCGCACCTCAGCTCGTTGTTGTGACTTTACAACCTGAGGCGCGAAAAGTTGAGAGATAGAGATCCGGTCGGTATCTCGCTGGCCGTCGACGGTGAGCGGAAATATTCGTGGAGTGCCACCAGCGTTGAGAGCCGCAAGGGCATGGCCCGTCGACTCATAGCCATCAGAGAGGAGGAAGGCGATAGGGGCGCGGCCCTGTCGTGAGGCGAGGAGAGCCGCTTCGATATTCGTCGTTGTCGGATCGAGCGGCGCTGACGCTGCGCGCAGGGTCGTGTACGAGGTTGGGGATTGAGGCGCGGTCGCCGCTGTTTTAGCGAACGGCTGGATTCTGAGCGGTGCTCCGAGGTGCCGAGCTAAGCTTTGAGCCTCTGCGAGAAGCTTTTGCCCCTGAGAATCGGCCATGCTCGAAGAGATATCGACGAGCGCTATCGCTCCCTGCGAGGGAGCGAGGTCCGCTTGGTAGGGACGGGCGAGCGCAGCCGCGATAGCACAAATCGCGAGCATGCGGAGGGTGGCGATGAGGAGCGCGCGTGGTGAGCGTCCCTTCGGATCTCGGAGCGAGAACGCTATCGCGATGGCGAAGGGAGCAACAGCGAGGAACGCGAGGGGAGATTCAAAGCTCATGCATCCCCCCAGCGGGAATGGCTAACGACTCGTCGCGCGAGGTCAGCTGCTATCACGAGAAGAGCTATGAGCGCCAAGATTGAGATAAGGGAGCGGGAGGTGGCGGGGCTCGAAGCTGTGGTCGCGTTGGGCGTGGTGGTTGGTAGAGCGAGAGGCGTGCCTTGTTTCAGATTCGACTCCTTCTCCTCAAAGGAGTTGAGAGCGAGATATCGTTCGTCGCCATCTTCCTGCTCAAGCTGTACGATTCCGGGAACTTGGGGCGCGATGCTCCCTCCCTCGACGTTCAGTTTTAGGTTCTCAGGGTGTAGGTAACCGGCCTCCGTTACCGATTCGGGAAGGGTAATCCTTGTCGGGAGCTCTCCGGTCGTTGCGGCTTCGGAGTTTTGGAAGAGCCACTTGAACGCGTTCAAGGTGAAGATGCTTATCGTTGGATTCTTCGCGCCATCAAAGGGAAAGAGTTCGAATCCGGTGATGAGGTACCGAGCTCCCTTGTCTTCGCCAGCGCACGCGATAGGCCCCGCCGTGGAGAAGAGAATTGGTGTCGCCGACGGTGGGCATTCGAGGATCCTTACCTCAGGAAAGGTCACGAGGGAGGGATTGATGTAGTGGAGCAGTGGATGAGAGGTGTCCCATCGAGTGACCTCGCGCGCTTTCGGGGCTTGGGTCAGAACCTCTCCTCCCCATGGAAGGGGGCCGGGTGGAGGAAGTACGATAAGGGTCGCGGTAGAGGGGGCTTTTGCCGGAACTGATCGATGGTAGATGGTGGGGAGCGAGTCCCCTTGCTGCGGGTCGGAAGCAATCGTAACGGTTTTTATCTTATTCAGGTCGAGCTGTTCCGGTGAGAGGGAGCTGACAAGGCGTACGGAACTCTCAGATGATGTGCGCGTTACCCACCCCTCGTTATCAAGGGGCAGCCCGTCGAAGAGCGAGGAATCTTGAAGCTTGGCGTGGACTCGACAGTAGCTCCACGTGGTGCGAGGAGGTGTGAGCGTTGTTGCGGTTCCCTCGTGGGGCGTAAGTCGAACCGTTTTTGCGGCGATCTTTGCTGAAGCGCTGCCCGCTTCGGTGTAGCACTCGCCCTCTACAAGGGCGTCCTTTGCCGAAGTGCCTCCATAGCCGAGGGTGACCTTAAGGACCTCGCCATTCGCGTCGCGAACCACCTGCACGTTCTGTATCCAGGCATTGGTGGGCGTTGAAGGATCTATCGGAAGTTGATTGATGACGAGCCGAGGAGAGGGCTGGTAGTTCGCGAACGCTTGGTCCGTGTAGACCCACACGGCGTCGTACTGCGGATCGGTCATGAGTGAAGCGAGGTGGTGTTGGAGGGCGTCGGCGCGGTGCGATTGTCGTACTCCTTGGAGGGCTAGGAGAGCGTCGCTTGAGGTGTCTCGAGATTGAGAGAGGGGATCGAGCTCCTTGGACGAGGCGAAGACGGTGTAGTTCGTGGAACTTGGAGCGCGCTCAACGTCGAGGGTGGCGATCCGTTTCGCTTGGTCAAGACGGGTTCCACCTGCTCCGTAGAGCGCCCCCATGCTGAGCGATGAGTCGATGACGATCGCAACATGCTTTCCAGATCGAGCGAGGTAGAGCCCAGAAACCGCGAGGAGAAGCAGGATAAGGATCGCGAGCTCGAGCCAAAATTGGAGAGGCGGTACGAAAGTTTTTCTGCCGATTGGTCGACGGGGTAGCTCTCTCAGAAACAGCAGCGAGGATACGACCGCTTGATGAGCGGTGCCGCGAACACGAAAGATATAGACGAGGAATCCAATCGCGCAGGGAATTCCCAAAAGAAGCCACGGAGAGGTCGCCGCGATGGTAGTGCCGAAGAGGGAGATCATATGAAGAGCCCCATCGCGCTTAAGATTGAAATGGAGTTCTCGGCGAGGGGCTCGCGCGCGACCGCTTGAACAAAATGTATGTGAGCACCCATGCAGTGGTGGCGTATCGCCTCAGTGTGCTCCGCGAGCTTCTTCGCGTACTGCTCGCGCGCGGATGGATCGAGCGAGAGCCCTATCTCCTCACCCGTTTCACTATCAACGAGTGTGCTGCCGCTGCTGTTCGGATCAGGGTCGAGATCTTGGGCTCCAAGCATCTGCACCGCATGAACCTCCATATTTCGCGCCCGAAACCACGAGAGCATCGCTACAACATCCTCAAGTGGGTAGAGGAAGTCAGAGACGACGACGCAGATTCCAGGAAATCGTACGCGGGTAGCGGCGAGGCGGGTGGCCTCAACGATATCTACCTTCGTGTGCGGTCCTTGAGCGAGTCGCTCTCCCTCGGCGTCGAGGAAATTACCGAGAGGCGCGAAGGACCGTGCGCCCCAATATTGAGGACTGTGGCGCCCACCAAGAACGGAGACGGTAACAGGGTCCTGGCTTGAGAGCGCGATGTACGATGCGCAGGTCGCCAGGTGCGCCGCGGCCTGCCACTTCTGTTGAAGAGCGGGGTGTGTCAGAGAAGGAGAGCCGTCTATCACCATGAAGACGCTCACCGTCTCCTCTTCAAGGTAGCGCTTCACATAGATCTTGTCGCTTCGAGCGTAGAGGTTCCAATCGATGTAGCGAGGATTGTCGCCCAGCTCGTAGGAGCGATATTCGGCGAATTCAACGCCGTGACCACGACGTTGCGAGCGATGAGTTCCTTGGCGTGCGCCATAAAAGGATCTGCGCGTTCGAATCGCGAAGGTATCAAGGAGCCGCAGGGTGTGCGCGTCTAAAGCCATGAGGGGTCCCTACCCTACTCTACTTAGCCGAACGAACCTCCTCGATGAGATCGTCGGAGGTGACTCCGTCAGCCTCCGCTTGGAAATTGAGGATGAGTCGGTGTCTGAGGGTCGCGGTGATCGCGTTCTGGATATCCTCAAAGGCGAGGTTAATTCGTTTATCCAAGAGCGCGGCGACCTTTGCGCTCATGACGAGCGACTGGGCTCCACGGGGGCCCGGTCCGAAGCGGATGTAGCGCTTCGCGTTGGGTGTCGCGAATGGAGAGCCTGGGGTGAGCGCAGCGATGAGGCGCACGATCACCTCCTGAATCGGATCGGAAACGACAACGTGTCGCACCAAACGTTGCATGGTTTCGAGTCGCCGTGGCGCATCAGCCTCGGAGAAGAGTGGCTTAACCGGGGCTGTTACCGTTCCGGTGGTGCGAGAGAGGATCTCTTTTAATTCAGCGGAGGATGGCGAGGGAACGAGGATCTTTACCAGGAATCGATCGAGTTGCGCCTCAGGAAGTGGATACGTTCCCTCAACTTCAATCGGGTTTTGAGTAGCGAGTACAAAGAACGGTTGTGGGAGTTTGTATGTCGTATTGAGTACGGTGACCTGTCGCTCCTCCATCGCCTCTAACAGTGCTGATTGGGTCTTCGGAGTCGCGCGGTTAATCTCATCCGCCAAAACGATATTGGCGAAGATCGGACCCTCTTTAAAAACGAAGCGTCGCCCCTCGCCTGGCTCCTCAGTGAGCACCTGGGTTCCGGTGATGTCCGAGGGCATGAGGTCAGGTGTGAATTGAACTCGTTTAAAACTTAAACCGAGCGCGGTTGAGATCGCTTTTACCAAGGAGGTCTTTCCGAGCCCCGGGGCTCCCTCAAGGAGAACGTGACCTCGAGCGCAGATCGCGGAGAGGGTGCCACGGACAACGCCCTGCATGCCGACGATAACCTTACCAACCTCTCGCTCAAGATCCGTAAAGGTGTTTTGAAAGTCGTTGACGGCTTGGGTGAGCGCGGCGGTGTCGCGAAGTTCGAGATTATCCATAGGGCTCCAGTTTCCTTTCTTTTTGGCGGCGTCGCAACGTAACTATTCGAGGATATCTTTGTACTCAAGGGGGATCGGTTGTCGTCCCTTTTGGGTAGAGCCTTGAGGCTTAGCGAGGATCACATCATCAAGGGAGGTCTTCGCTTGCGCGGGAGCCTTGTTCTCTTCGAGGGTAGTGTCCGAGCCGGTAAAACGGGAGTCGAGCTGCTCGTCCTTCCCCTCGACCTTCGACTCTTTACCGCTTAGTGGGATGTTCGGCATGTCCCGACCTGGGCCATTAGCTGGCGGCTCGTCGTTGACCGCCTGCGCCGAGCGGTCCGGCATCGCGGAGCGATCCCCTACCCCATCTGACTTCCCGTCTTTAGAATCTTTTTTCTCCTGAGGCTTCTCGCCCTGCTCTTGTTTCTTCGATGACCCTGAGTCTCCAGAATTTCCCTCGTCCTGTGGCTTCTTCTCGCCTTTTTGAGCGTCCCCTTTCTGTTGAGGGGATTCCTTTTCGCCCTTTCCATCTTTGCCCTGAGAGGAATCCTTCGGATCCTGTTTCTCTTGAGCCTCTCCTTTCTCTTGTTGAGGAGTCTTTGGTTGAGCGCCCTTCTGCCCCTCTCCCTTCTTTCCCTCACCCTTCTTTCCCTCACCCTGGTTCTCTTTCTGGCCCTCTTTTCCTGAATCGCTCTCCTTCTCGCCCTCGCCCCTCCCTTGGTCGCCGCTCTTTCCTTGTTGCGAGCCCGGTTTCTGTTGCTCTTGCTCCTTTTGCTGCTGCTCCCTTTGAACCTGCTGCTCCGCTTGCTCGACGGTATCCTTCAGTTGTTCAAGACCGCTCGCTCCTGGCGTGCTCCCCTGTTGTTGCTCCCCCTCTTTGGCTGAGCCCGATTGTTGTTGCGATTGAGAGCCGCTCTTGGAACCTTGAGAGTTCCCTTCTCCCTGTCCTTGACCATCCTTAGAGTCACCGGCTGAGCCTTGTGTGTTTTGACTCTGCTCTTTGTTCTCGCCCTGGTTGCCCGCCCCGGAGCCGCTTGCGCCCTCGCCTTGGCCACCACCGCCACCCTCGCCGTCCTTGGATTGATTGGACTGCCCGCTCTTTGATTGCCCTTCCTTCTTGGAATCCTGCTGCTCTTTGCTCTTGCCCTCTTGCTCTTGATTTTGTGAGCCCTTTTCTGACGCTGCCTCTTCGGATTTATCCTTCGAGTCCTCTGACGGCTGTTTCTCCTTGTTCTGCTGCTCCGCCTGTTTTTCGTCAGAACTCTTTTCTTCCTTGCTCTGCTGCTCCTTGTTCTGCTGCGTAGACTCGTCCTTTGAGTTCTCTTTCTCGTCTTTGTCTTCCTTCTTATCTTCCTCTTGATCGCGCTGCTGCTTTTTCTCCCGCTCCAGCGGTTCGCTTTCTTCGGAATTCTCTTTTTTTTGCTGCGGCTCCTGCTGAGGGTCTTTCTTCTTTTTCTCCTCTTCGCGTTGCTGTGCTTGGGGCGTTTGTCGTTTCGCGTCTGTGCGCTGCTCCTCTGACTGTTGAATCGTTCGTTCATCGGTGAGGGGATCGGTTTTTTCGGAGAGCGCTTTTGTTATCTCCTGTGAGGTCTTTTGGAGTGATTCCTGAGCTGCTGCGAGGTCTGATGCGCCGAGATTTTGAATGCTCTGTTGGGCCGCGAGCTTGACTGCCTCCGGAAGCTCGGGATGGGCCTCTACGATCTCTTGAAGGGTTGCGGCGATCTGCTCCAACGGGGCGCGTGGACGGAGCACGAGGAGAGTGACGGTGAGGAGGATAGCGGCACCGATCGCTGCAATCGCCCACCGCTGCGATGTAGTGAGCCGAAGGTCTAAGAGGCTCTCAGGAGTACAGTGAGGTGGAACCGATTCTTGTATTTGAGCGGCGATAAACTCGCTTCGTATGAGGTCTGGCGCTTCGGATGATTGTGAGATGAGCGCGAAGGTGCGGACCCGTTCCTTTGTCCGCAAGACGGCGTCCAGAATCTGTGAAGCTTCATCCCGTGAGACCTGAATTGATTGGTACTCGGCTCGAGAGATATAGAGAGCCGCGACAAAGAGTGGCGGCAACCACAAAAGCGCGAGCCATACGGGATAGTACGAGACTAAGACAACGGGCACTCCGAGAAACGAGAGGCCGAGGAGCACGTTAATCCCGAGCGCGACGCGACGTCGTCGCTCCTCTCGTGACCGAACCGCCTCAATTAGGGAGAGAAGCTCCTTTGACATCTTCTGTGTGCTTTATGTTTGAGGTTCCGGAAGCGGCTGAGGCTCTGATGAAGCTGGTGTCTCTTGTGGGGCGACTGTCTCCGCCACGACCGCGTTCACGGAGTCCGGAGAACCGATACCTCGCTGAAAGACGTTGACCGCTTGGTTATGGTCATCGAGGGTCTCTGAGAAGATGTGCTTCCCTTTGCCGTTTCCTACGAAATAGAAGTAGTTCGTCTCAGCGGGATAGAGCGCCGCTTTGATCGCCGAGAGCCCCGGGCTCGCTATCGGCCCTGGAGGAAGCCCCGTGATGATGTAGGTGTTGTAGGGGGTCGGTGTTTGAAGATCGAGCTTCGTAATGTTGCCGTTAAAGTTTGGGATCCCGTAGATGACCGTCGGGTCGGACTGAAGTCTCATCCCTTTCTTTAATCGGTTGTGAAATACGGACGCCACGACCGGTTGCTCTTCGGCGTTGCCGGACTCCTTTTCAATAATTGAAGCTAGCGTAAGGATCTGGTGCTTCGTCATCTGCAGCTCGATTAACCGTAAGTTCCACTCTGGATTCCAGGTAACCTCAAGTTGATTTCGAAGCTTCTGGATAACCTTTCGCGGGGAGGTGTTGCGCTGAATTCGATAGGTTTCAGGGAAGAGGTAGCCTTCAAAGCTTGCGGCCGGCACCTTAAGTTCCTCTCGAAATCGTGGGTCAATGAGCGCCTCTTCAAAGAGACCCTTTTGGGTAATCCCAGCCTCCTCAAGAAGTGGCCCGATCTCGGCTAGGGTGACGCCCTCTTTGAGGGTGACCGATCTGAGAATCATCTTCCCCTCAACCATGGCGTCGAGGATCTGTTGGGGCGTCATCGAGGGAGAGAACTCGTACTCTCCTGCCATGACGAGGGTGTCCTTTTTTTGAAGCTTGGCCAGAAGGCGGATGGCGTAGCGGTGTTTGATGTAGTTCTTCACCTCAAGGTCCGCCGCTACCTCACGGAAGTTTCTATCGGCGGGTACCTCAAAGATTGAGGTGGTCGAGTTCGTCGGATCGAGTGGAGCGAGGAAGTAGAGTTCGGCGGCTTTGTAGCTCGCGATGGCGGCGGCTATAGGAATTGCCAGGTAGATCGCGATGATAGCCAACTTTCGCATAGGGGAGCTTCTAAAAAGAGATATTTCAAGGGGTTAGGTCGAAATATCGTTGAAGAATGAGGCACGCCGCGGCGGCGTCCACCCGATGGGCGGAGCTGGATGCCTGTGACAGCTTTTCAGACGCCTCAACGGAAGAGAATGCTTCATCTATATATACAATCTTGATGGGGGTACGTTTGGCAAGACGACGAACGAACGCCTCGATGTTTTCACAGATGTCGGTCCGGTTGCCATCCTCATCGAGGGGGAGGCCCACTACGATGAGGGTCGCCTTTCGCTCCTCGATAAGTTTAAGGATGTTCCTCTCGGCCTCGTACTGAGCGCGGGGCCAGATAGCCACGGGGAATGGGATGCGAACCGTCGGATCGGCGGTCGCCACCCCTACTCTCACCGTTCCCACGTCTACGCCGATTATCGTCATAAGGGTTATAGTATACGCCGTGGTGGGCGATCGGGGTACGTGCGGTGTTAGCTTTTTGAGGGAGCTCCTAGATGTCCAGATCGGCACATCAACACTAAGTTGGTGAAGATACACTGGGCCTAGACTAAACAGTTATGCCGGCCTTACCTGTTGATGTTATTGATATACCTTTTAGCTGGAATAGCTAGAGCGCCGGCTGATATCTTGGTAGAGGTAGGTCGACCCGCCTAGATGGGCAGATCGGCATAATGCTATGTTAGCTGGCTTGAATCATCTGCGCGAGGAGAAATAAGATGCCCATGACGCGAGGCCTACTGGCTTCTCTCACCTTCGGTCTTGCACTGTTCTTCTGAGAAAGGGGACGCTACCCTTTTTCCCTTTTTCCCTTTTTCCCTTTTTCCCTTTTTCCCTTTTTCCCTTTTTCCTTTTTCCCTTTTTCTAATTTTTCCTCCCCTTTTTTTCTTCCTAAAAGGGTAGCGTCCCCTTTCTCCTCCCCCTTTCTCCCCCTTTCTCCCCCCTTTCTCCAAAAGGGTAGCGTCCCCTTTCTCCCCAAAAGGGCAGCGTCCCCTTTCTCCCAATATGGTAGGGCCCGACTCCTGGCGGGCCGTGTCGGTCGCCTGTTGATTAAGCCTCGATACCTCCAGTTGTCATACGGCCCGCCGGGAGTCGGGCCCTACCTTTGAAAAGTGAAGGTCCTGAAAGCTTCCTGGAGAAATTGGCTAGGGGGCCAGGTCGGTCTCAGATTTCTCAAACCGGCCTCAACATTATCCATCGTTTGAGGGAGATAGATGGGTTTGTAGGGGTTGTGAGCGGCCTCATATGCAAGTAGAGTCCCGTCTGCATGAAAAAGTACGTCTGGGCTGCCCGCACTACTATCGTAGTGGCCGGCGCGGCGCTCCTCACCAACGGGGTTCTCCCCCATGCGCTTCTGTTCGGCCGGGCCGGGACAGGGGCGCTTTCGCGTGAGCTCTTGCACAACGAGGAGAGTCCGATTCATCAGCTCGCGGATTCACTTCAAGAGCAGCCCGTCGAGGTTGTCCTGCCGGCTCCACAAGCTCCACAACAACCGGTTGTTCGCTCCTTCCAACACGCCGTTAAGAAGGGCGCTACCTTTAACTCCCTCTGGCGTGAGATCGGCGGAAGTTCTGACGACGTTACCGCAGTTCTCGACGCCTTGAAGGATTCGGGCGTGAACGCTGGCTCCCTTCGAGTTGGTGAAGAGTTAGCGGTGACCCATGTTGACGGCGAGGTCGTTGAGGTTCGGAAGAAGCAGGGCGAAAACGCCACCGTGATCCTCACCCGCGACGATCACGGAAACTACGCCGT
>JAIXPR010000195.1 GCA_027486155.1 Pseudomonadota bacterium
CTCGACGACGAAGTATCCGGCTCCGTTCCTCGAGCGTTCGATCATGGCTTCACGCTGGGCAACGTCCGATCGATGGTTATGAGTTTTTGTGGCTTAGAGGTATCGATCGTGTATGGCGCGTCTCCCAGTCGATTAAGGGGAGCGAACCATGCGACGGGAAGATCCCTGAGGACGACACGAGTCGGGTGTGCCACTTCGGCGCCAAACACAGCGGGGTCGGTAATAAGCCGCATCGCACGCTGGAGCGTTCGCTTATCGGAGTGGTTTCTCTCGTCCCCCCTCTCCCTCTCGGAATGTATAATGACCGAGGACTCGTCGGGGCTATGAGAGATCTCTTCACTAGCGGATATCTCAAAGCGCTCGCTTATCGATCGTTGCAAGAGCGAGAGCTGGTACACCGATCCTTTCGCGGCTCGGAGCAGAATGTAGGGGCCCTTGTCATGCGCCTCGCGTCCGACGAAGAAGGCACTAACGGAGTGATCGTGCATGTAGCGCACGTCTAGCCTCACCGCTATCAGCGATCCCTGGGGAAGCCTTGCCAGGGAGACGATGTCACTAAGGGTAGGATTGATAACGTGCACGTCAGCGCGGTCGGCGGCATTGAGCTGCTCCTCCATCTTCGTAAGGGAACGCTCGGGTAGTGACATCCGATCGAAAGCGTTTTTGACTCCCTCCGCTGGCCCGTGAGTCAACTCATTGGATGAGGAACTCAAAACACGAGAGAGAGTTGAGACTAAAGCTTTTAACATACGCACTCCTGTAGGACCGACCCCCAGAGTGCTCGACCCTGATGACGTGCCTGTGACCGCAAAGCCGGGCAAAGGTACGCCTCTTCTGAGGCCTAGGCAAACTCACGAAGAGCCCTCCTGGCGTTCGTGGATACCATCGCAAATGCATAGGTGCCCTACCCGACCGTTCACGTCAGATCAACCGTTTGTGCCTTCGATGCCGGCTGGTTGGTTAAACCTTCATGTGGAGAGGAAGGTTTCCATTGAGGACTGTTCTTTTTCAGGGTATCATCCGTCCCCTTGATTATGAGCCTAAGCCCCGAACAGCAGGAGAGTTTATCATCCGAAGAAGCGGTTTTTTCGACCGTTACCTCTGCTATTGGAGCGCAGATAAACCGAGCAGAGCAACGCCTCTTCCAGGAGAATCAACGGGCCCGAGCGCTCACCTCCGAGATTCATGAGACTCGCCGCGTGGAGGATAAGGCGCTCCTCGCTTCGGACGAGGGTGTCTCTCACGCCCTTAAGGACTCTAAGCGAGAGGAGCTTGAGACCCTCAAGAAGCAGCTCGATAACCCCTACTTCGCCCGTATCTCCCTCGAAGAGGATGAGCCGAACGGTTCAACAAAGATTATTGAGTACAAGCTCGGCTTCGCGGCCAACACAGACCTGCGCATCATCGACTGGCGTAGGGCTCCCATTTCTAAACTCTACTACGAGTACAAGGAGGGGGATGATTACCTGGAGGAGATCCTCGGTCGTGAGCGCTCCGGTAAGGTCCTCCTTCGGAACCGCATCGAAGTTGAGCACGGCGGGCTCAAGACTGTTCAGAACCGTTTCGGTACCTTTCACTGGAACGCAAAGACCGCTACATGGGAGTCCGGGTCTGGAAGCATGCACCGACGAAAGTCGACCGATAGTCACCTTCCGGAGATCCTCTCGCTTATTACCGCCGAGCAGTTCCGCTCGATTACGGTCGATGCTGACACCGCGATCCTCATTCAAGGTGTGGCCGGGTCTGGTAAAACGACCGTAGCGCTTCACCGTTTGGCGTGGCTCCTCCATAACGATAATTCGCCCCTTACACCCAACGAATGCGTCTTCCTCATGTTAAGCCCAGCGTTGCGGCGCTACGTCGAGAACTCCCTTCCCTCGGCCGGCATCTCCGGAGTTGGGGTGCGCACCTACCATGAGTGGGCCGGTCGAACGTTGAAGCGCCTTCAATCAAGCGCAGACTTTGTTATGGCTAGGCCACCCTCACCTCCGCCCGCGGGCGTGCAGCGGGTTAAGCGCTCACTGGCATTGTTAAAGGCATTGGAGGCACGGCTTAAAGGGGCAGCGCGCGAGGGCGGCGTCGTGATCGAACGCTTGCAGCGAGATATCCTCGACACCCTTTCGAATCCAGCGGCAGTTGTGGCGGCTGATGAGACCCGCCTCATCTCTGAGTCTACGGTGGAGGAGGCACTCGCGTGGTCGCGCAACAACTTTGAGGCCGGGCTGTTTGATTGGTCCGATGATGGGCTTCTCCTGCGGGCCTGTCAGCTCCGCACGGGTGGAGTTATTAACGAGAAGGGGGAGTTCGGTAGCTACGGGCACATCATCGTCGATGAGGTGCAGGATCTCTCGCCGATCGAGCTCTCGACGATTATCGGCTCGGTAAAGAATCACAAGGACCTGACTCTCGTTGGCGACACATCTCAGAACATCGATGAGCACGGCTCCTTTCCCGGATGGGAGAAGCTGCGTAAGCATTGGAACTTCAGCGGAGATATGTCGAAGTACGTCTCGCTTGAGGTGAGTCATCGCTCGACCCTCCCGATCATGAAACTCGCTGACCACATTCAGCAGCGATCCCTCGTGAAGACCGGACGCAATGGTCGAGTCCC
>JAIXPR010000194.1 GCA_027486155.1 Pseudomonadota bacterium
AGGAGAGATGATCTCCGGAAAGGGTTGGAATGCTCCCTTAATTAAGAGAGGTTTCTTCTGCCAATATCGGGCGAGAAATTCCTTTTGCGATATCTTGCCGAGGAGGGGCCACGAGAGTTGCGGGCGAGTAGTCATAGAGTCATCCATCATCAGGTTCGCTCGGTATGATGCCCTACTACGAAGGTGGAGGCTAGAGCTTGATAAAACCCGTGACAGTCGTAACTGTCATGGGTTTGCCTGCTCCGTCTTCGCATCGGGGTAGAGAGACCCGAGGATCCGCTCTACGGCCTCAGCTCGTTGAGCGACGTAAGGCTTACGACCGCTCCGCCAATAGGCTATCCTCGTTTTCATGTCCTTCGTAACTTCGCACTCTATGCCCGCACGCCGCAGAATATCCTCGAAATTCAATTTTACCCCTTTAGGATAAAGCCCCCTAAGTACCTCTGAAACCCTCTGGTACGCGGTGTACGACCCAAGGGGATCCTCTTCACTAGGGGAGCGTGCGGCCAATGTGTCTTTTTCCTGCGCGCTCAGTATCGCTGGAGCGAAGTCGCACAAGGACTCAAATTCACGTTGCGCGGAGATGGTGAGCGAAACTGATTGGTCGTTCTCTCGCACGATTGGATAGATCTTCTCGAGGTATAGCCCAGCGGCCACGACCTTCAAGATAGTGGGTTGATTCCGTCGTGCGACGTGAAACATATGGCGGTCTACATCGACAAAGGGCTTTGAAAAGGTCAGGAAACCGAGCACAAAAGCCCGACAGGTATCCGAGTATTTTATGAGGTCAAAAGGCGGAACGCAGTCCGAGGCCCCGTCGATAATACCAAGTCGATCGAAGAATTCGCGGACCAGCAACGATCGTCCGACTCGTAGAGTATACCCCTTGCCTTCCGGCGTGGGTTCAACGAGTGAGGTTGAGAATGCGCGCTGAAACCGCTCCCTGATGTCCACGACCTGGGCAAGGTCAGGATGACGAAAAGAGATGCTGTATTCACGCGAAAAGACCCGGGTGGTTCCGAAGAGAGCTCCCACTATGAAGGCTACATTTGAATCGAAGTGTGTCGGCACAACGAAATCGCGTTGCAGCCCATCACGGCGGGCGTAGGCGAGCTTCACTGGTAGCGTGCCATCTTTGATCCAGCTCCCAGCGTTCATGCCCGTAAGGTTGTCGATGGATGCCATCGCGAGGCCCTTCTCGTAGAGATCAAAAACCAACTTCAATTTCCGAAGCTCTGCTTGCCAGGTTTTCAGCTGCTGGCGAAGTTCGTGTGGATCCCGTTCCTTTTGCTTTTCGGTGGCCTCCTGGTGGGCTTTCACAGCTGCCGCTGAAAGTTTTAGGATCTGCTTTTTACGAGCCTCGGCTTCATCCGCGGACAACGGGTAGCCGGCGAATTGCAAGATGGTTTCAGGGATAGTTCTATCTTCCACTCGAGACTGAATGCTTTCCCCGGTCAGCGCTTTTATCTCAACGAAAGAGAATCCGCGCTCGTACAGCGTGAACGCGCGTTTGAAGGCAGAAAATTCCTTGCGGACTTTCTTCACGATCGTCCTCCGGGGATCCCCATCGTGCTTGGAGAGCTTTTCAATCGTATCGAGAGCTGAGGCTAGTTGGGTCTTGCATATCTTTCGCTGCTCCCGACTAACCTTTGAACGCTGCTCCAGCTCCTCATCTGAGACCTGGTAGAAGGAGTAGCGAGCTATCGCCGCGGGGATGTTGCCCTTCACCCACGATCTCGCCTCAGCGCACACACGATCTTGAATCTCCCTGACGAACCGCCCCTCTCGGACCAGATCAGCCGCTTTGTTGAAGCTGTCGTACTCGGTGCCGATCTGATTGCGAAGTCGCTCTTTGGTGGCCTCGGGGTAGAACTCCACGTTGGCAAGCGCCCGTCGATAGTGGGCGCTTACTACTTCGACGTGCTTTTCGAGGCGCTCAATTCTTGTTTCAAGGGGTTGGTAAACCATGCCGGAAGGAATCTTAGACCATCGTTTCCATGAATCAAGGTAAACATCTGTCAGGCAGCTCCATCTCCCCACAAAATTGATTCCCAGGTCCCTTAAAGGTAGGGCCCGACTCCTGGCGGGCCGTGTCACCATGGAGGTATCAAGGCTTGAGGGACACTCGAATGGCACGGCCCGCGAGGACACGGGCCCTACCTTGTCCTTTCGCTTTATTGAAGCGAAGAAGGGCGCCAGCGATCTCCTCCCGCGGGTTGCCACAGGGACGAAAGCTGGCCTGTACCGATAGGGGGGCGCTAGGACAGTTCCCCGCCCTCGAGCCTGATGCGGGAGGCAAGAAACCGATAGATCTCGGTTGTTTCTACGCTCGGAGGTTGTCCCTGCCCGCTTAGCCTGAGGAGGGAATAGCGCGAGTAATTTAGGAGGAGCCTCGGAAGCAGCGCCATAAGCTGTCTAGAATCGGCCGGCGTTAGCTCTCCTTGAACGACCGTACGCACAGCGCCACCGCTCCGGGGAGTGTGACGATCAGGCGCCGCTATAATCTTAGCCGCGACGATGCGATCGTCGTCGGTAAAAAGGCTTATGAGATAGGGGCTCCACACGCAATCGATAATCGCTGTCGCATGACCGTCTTCAAGATACGATACGCTGTGGTCTCCGTAGCCGAATGAGAAAGCATGGGCCAACTCAGCCACGGCCGCTGCCCTTTCGTACGCTCGTTGCTCCGTGGTGAGCGGGGGCGGGAAGGCGTATGAGCTCTTCTGATTTTTACTCGATACCCCCGAGTCCTCTCGGTGTTTACCCACCAGAGCTTCCAGGAATTGATGGACCTTGAGCCGTCCTTCCTGCCCGTTTCGGGCTGAAAGCGCGATAGCGAGAGTTGTCGCGACAGCGGCGAGCCCCCCCGCTGATTGAACCGCGTCGGAGGAGAGCGATGCATGAAGGTTATTGTTGAGTTGATTGCGCACCAGTATCCCAAGGGAGCCATCGCTGCGAATCTCAAGTTCCGCCGAGTCACATACGCTCAGAGCCGGTGGGGTATCGGGCATGTCTTTCGCCGAGAGCACGACCCTCTCAATTCCTCTCAGGAGGTCGGTGCGTGGGGTCCCCGAGCAGTTGTTAGGAAGCCAGGCGGTTACACCTCCAAACTGAGAGAGGGTATTCATGAGAGATTGGCCGCCATGCCCCAAAAGATGGAAGAGTGAACACCGACGTTCGAAGACCTTGGTCGCGAGCGCGTGCACTCACGATAGAGCGTTGTTTCGCGTTTGTTCATTGTTACCCGAAAGCTCATCCATCATCGCTTCTAGGGAATGTATGTGCGAGTCCCACATCGTTGCCAAGTTTGCGCTCTGTTCACTGTCAAACACCGCGGTGTAGGTCGAACATCCGTCGTATTCCGTTGCCGTTACGGAGAGAGCGGCCACTTCATCCCCAACCTCAAGAGTAATCTGTCCTCCGTGCGGCAGCGTGATGGACTTATGATGCCCATATGAGCTGAGGACGCCCATGCGGAGCCGGTCATCGAGCGAAGCTGGTAGGCTGTCGGCTTGTGGGGGCCTGCCTGTGTCGAGGTTGTTCTTGAGCATGGCGATCGCACATTCGGGGCCGTAGTCACGAAACTGGCGCATGACCTGCTGTGTCGTCTCCAGCAGGCGGTTCCAGGAGCGCTGTAGTCGATCCTTGTCAGATAGGTTCTGTGGGATGGTCCGAGAGACATTCACCGTTTGGATGTTATCTGGTGTGAAGCGACCGGTCATGGAGATAAACCGGGCCTGGAGGAGGTTTGCTACAGGGTCTATCGAGCATTCGCATACGTGATAGGCACCGTTAGCGACGCGGCTCGCGATGAAGGTAGATTGCGAGGTTGTAAGGTGGTGTGAGAGTCGGTCGAGATTCGGGAGGGCATAGGTCATTGAAGGAATGTTCGTGCGTCGTATCCCAAATCGATCATGCTCCGGTGTGATGCGAAGACCGGTAGCCTCCAGCCGCGCAAGAGTATCCGCGAAGCGCTGTTCATCAAACGGGAGCGAACTGTTCGCTGTCTCGTGCAGAAAGGAGATGAGGACCTGTTCGGTTGTGCGATCCAGTCTATCCGTGCGGATTACGTACCTATTGTTGGCCAGCGAGCTACTACCGAAAGGGGGGAATACCTTAATCAGCGCGGTGTCCAGGACCTCGTGGTCCCCCAGGGACGCGGTCCGATATTCAACATGGAGTCGGTTACCGTGGATATGGTGTGTTTGAAAGGGAGACTCTGTTGCCTGAGAATGGTGGGGAGCTCTGAGCGAGGAGAGGTCGCTTGATGGTTCCGTCCTGCTCGGGGGCGTACCGTAGGGTCCATGAGGTGAAGGAGAAGCTAAAGACATGCTACGGTACTACCCTGTTTTGCCGAAATGGTAGGTACGAAGAGAAGCGAGAGGCGGATTCAGATGCAGGCGGAGATTCTGAAAGGCTCGGGGGGCCCGGTAGGGGCAGCCAAATTCCCGAATGTTGGTGGCAGCTACGGATCCGGTGTTGGTGCGAGGTTCGATTCGGTGATATTACCATGTACCCTCACTAACGGTTCCAACTATGAGTGACACAAAGGAAAATAAGGCGCTTGGCGATCTAACCGCGACCATGAGAGGCCTTAGTATCGTCGTCGTGCTTGTTGAGCCGAAGGATCCTCGAAATATCGGCGCCGTTGCCCGAGCTATGAGCAACCTTGAGGTTCATGACCTAAGACTGGTGCAGCCAGAAGCGTTTGACCGTACCGTGGCCAAGGGTGTGGCGTGTTGGGGAGAAGCTTTGATCGACTCCGCTCGTACCTATGAGTCCCTCGCCGAGGCGGTCTCCGACGCCCATGAGGTGGTGGGCTTCGCCTCAGATAGTAGTAGTCACCGCATGTCCCAACGGATCCTTGAGGAGTGGGTCGGAACGCTTGAGATGCAAGGGGAGCGCACGGTCGCTCTCGTTTTTGGGTCTGAGGAGAGAGGCCTTCGTCGGGAACACTTTCCTCTCTGCCAAAATCTTATCCGCATACCCTCTTCAGGTGAGAACCCCTCATACAATCTAGCGCAGTCGGTGATTCTCGCGTTGTACGCACTCAGGCGACGCTCCCACGAGGCTATCGGTGATGACATCAAAGATCTGCCGACGAGTGGGCAACTGGAGCAGTTTACGCAGATGGTGATTCGGACCGCTGAGCAGGTAGGCTTCTTAAATGAGAACTCCCCAGGTCACATCGAGGAGCTCTTGGTCAACATTACCCGGCGTGGTCGTCTCTCAACGAGGGAGCTCAAGATCATGACGGGGCTCTTCGGGATGATTCATAAGAAGCTTCCGAAGGCATAGCCTCTGGGCGGGCTAGGGAACTTTTCAGAGAAGAATACTTTGCACTTCGCACGGTATCAGATAAGCGGCTAAACTTATGTCGAGGCAGGTTCCACAGGGAAAAACGAGAAGCTGCTTTTTGCCGTTCTCGAATAATCTATTTCAAAGGAAAATGTCCCCTTTCTGCATCGGAGCATGTAATGCCTCAAACTCTATTCGTGACCGATGGATGCCTGATTGACTACGAGTTCCCGTTTGTCTTTCGAGTGACACATCTTGAAAGCGCACGCAGTGCGAAGTTTTTGGTCCAACTCAACGTTCAGTTTCCTAATCAACCTGAACGACTATCCGCCATCGTAGTGACGCAAAACCCCATGCAGGATCAGGATGGTAGCTTCATAGAGCAGGACGTGGCGAACCAGATGCGAAGCGCGGCCTTGCGATCGGTTCAAGAGCAGGGTTTGGAGGTTGATTTATGGCTATACAATAACGAGAAGGAGATCTATCAAGCATCGCGGGAAAGTTACCTGGAGGGAGCTGAAAAGGAGTCATGCCTCAGGCATCTTGGTTTCTTGGATACAGTAAATCGCAACGCATGGATTCAAGGTGTCGTTCGGGATCGGAATTACTGGCCAACTGATCTTCAGGAGTTATCCGATCTCTGGGATGAACTTGCATGGAAAACTGGAGAGTGCCGAAGAATGCACTGGGCCTCCCCGCCCCCGGAAAAATGGATCATTCCAGCTCGGTACCGCACAATACAACAAAGCCCCCCAGTTCCGACTTCTGGATTAGACAACGTAACGCGAGTTGCAACTGGAATGGAGATTATCGCCCGGCGAGGTTCCAAGTTTATGAGCTTTAGTAGTGAATATCCCATGGAGCTTCGACTTGCTTTCTACGAGTATAGGTCAGAGCCGGACCCCAATACGTTTTCGCTTTACACCCGACAGCAATTCGGTTGTCGGTATACAAGGCGTAAGGCGTCTTGGGGGAAAAGACCTCTGCATGAGAGTTTTGAGATGTACGACCCTGTGCCGTCGGAGGTCCGGGACTGGGTTGAGGAAACGCTAAGACGCGCACTACCTGAGTATCTCATCTCCATCAAGTGGTTGAACCCGGATGACAAAGTCCCTCTCTTCAGAGTTGGGAACGCCGGGTTTCAGATCTCAGGCGATGGTATATTCGAGGCACCGTGGGGCTGGCGTATCAGGATAGAAAGATCGACTGGTCCTGATCGCGTAGTGACGCTCGAATGTTACGACGCAACACGAAAGACATATCTGATCTTACCCTACGACAATGATCGCGGTTGCCCCGAAATTCGAGTGCCAAGTGCCTGGCACAACGGTGAATTAATGACTGCCGAACAGTATCGATATCTAAAGAAATTTCTAGACCGCGAATGCTCTGAGGCTAGAGTGGTACGAGAGGTGGATCTTGAGAGCAGATAGCAACCAGGAAAATAGAAAAAGGGGGCCTATCCTTGTCCCTGAGGGAGAGCGCCTCCAAGGTCCCGTCGACGTTTCATCTTCGCACAGGGGGGCAAATGCATAAAAAGGTAGCGCCCGCTTTTTGCCCGCATGATTTAATCGGTTGGCCAAATCTTCATTTGAGGGGACAAGTTGTCTTAGTTTGACGAATTTTGTGCGGTAGCCCCCCTACAGAGTAACACAACACCGGATCTCATCAGCTTCTGTGAGGCGGGGTTCGGTGGGAAGATTGGCGCCGACCCCTTAGGGAGCCCCGTAACATACTAGCCGCACCCTGTGCCGACTCTATACCACCTAAGGACACTCCACACTCGTCGTTGGCATGTCATCGGCTGCTCGCATCGCGATGCGATGGAGTTGCGTGAGTCGCCGAGAGATTGTGGATTCCGACGAATGAGCTTCTCCTAGCGCTACCCCAGCAGCACGGTTTGCGCTAACCCCAGCTTGGATCAGTGTGCGGAGGTGTTTTCGATAGTTCGCGACACTCCCCACATGCGATTGTCGAGCGCATCGCGACGGTACCTTTGAACATGTCAACGTTAACTTCGGAATTGAGAAGCTCTCGTTCATTACTTCGAAGTAGGCGAACTCTCCACTCGACTTGGCGGCGGCGAAGGCTTTTTCAGCGGCGGACCGCTTTTTCCGATCTCGCACATCCCTACGAACCGTGGTCGTAAGAGAAGATATCGTTCTCAGAACGTAAGTCTGGAGGTCCAGCGCCTTATCGTCCGCCGTGGTAACGTCCGAAGCTCGGTTCTGGCGCGAGCATGATGGCGCGTTGAGAGGCCGAGGCTCGGCTGTGAAAAATATAGTACGTCGCCCCGTTCTTATCGTGCGTTCTTCAGGAGTGGACGCATACGTATCCAGGTTCGGGCGAACTATGAAGGAGGTATCCTCGGGCAAATCGGAGAACCGGAAGAAGCCCCTCCCATCTGTGATAGTGCTTCGGAAAAACAGACGACCTTGGGCCAAAATGCGTCTATCATCCAGGGCAAACGTAACCCCAGCCGCTTTGGAACCGTCGTTGCGTATGAGATAGACAGCAACGGCCTGTTTCAGCGGTCTGCCGCCCGGTGAGAGGATAACGCCCTCTATCGCGTCTTTTGCCACTGACCGACCAGGAACAAACGGAGTCGCGGTAGGTGATGGCGTTCTAGTCGGGGTCAGCGTACTCGTCGGAATTGCGGTCGAGGTCGCCGATGGGGTGTGCGTTGGCGTAGTAGCCGGTGTGTTCGTAGCCACAGGGGTACTGCTCGGCGTACTGGTTGGGGTATGCGTCGCGGTTTGGGTTGCTGTTGGCGTACGGGTTGGCGTA
>JAIXPR010000013.1 GCA_027486155.1 Pseudomonadota bacterium
TCCGTCACCGGACTCTCACCCTTAAACCCGATCTCAAGTGCGAACATCGCTCCCCTGTTCCTAAAAACCCCTCAGTAAGGCCTATCGGCCGAACGGCCCCACCGTGTAAGGATTTAGCTCTAACAGGTGAATCGGACGGAAACAGCGCTCAATTGAGCCTAATCGACGAAGATTGCAAAGATTCCAGACCCTTATAGCAAAACAGCGTCTCAAAAACGCTCATTTCACCACCATACAACGATTTAAACGGATCCCTACCTTTCCCCGATTCATCTCTACTGAAGACAGGGTTCGTCGACCGACCACTCGATATTTCTACGAGAGAGAGCTCCCCGACCCCTGCCAGACCCAACGGTCCCCTGATGAGCAGCGCGGGCCGCGCAATTTTACCTGATTAATTTTCAAGGATTAATCGTGAACAGTACAATACTAGTAGTGGACGACGACCAGACCGCCCTGGATATCGTCGACCTCGTCCTTGAGCGCGCAGGATACACCGTCGTGCGCTCCTCAAACGGGACGTCAGCGGTTAGCGGCGTTGAAGAATCAAATCCAGACCTCATCCTGATCGACCTCATGATGCCCCATATGAGTGGACAACAGGCCGTTCGGCAGATGAGAAGCAAGGGGGTCAAAGTCCCTATCGTGGCCTTTACCGCCCTTGATGACCCACGTGTGCATCAAGAGGCCCGGGAGGCTGGATGCGACCTGATTGTCACAAAACCCTGCAAAAGCAGGGACTTAGTACGAGGCATCCAGAGTCTTCTTGAGACCACATAAAGTAACGTTCTGAAGTTACATGTACCCCTTACCACCGTTATGTGGTAAACGAATGCGAGGCTAGAGGTTCTAGCCCACAGATTTTAAATAAGTTTAGGAAGGTGCTTTGAGCACACTATCTCCGAGGCGTTACGTCCCCGGGGTAGTCCAGAGATGGAGGCCGACATACAACATGTGTTCGGCGAGCGTTCCTGTGATTGGATTTAATTACCCATACGATACTCAGCGATTTTCACGTGATGACGTGTCACGAGCACGAGTCGTGTCTCTTGGGTACCTGCATTACGCGCCAGCTCTCTCTCTTCAAGCACCTCCTCATCGGGAGGTAGATCATGGATCAGCGAATGATAATCAACGCGGTACATCCGGAGGAGTGCCGCATCGCAATCGTCGAAGGTTCAGCGCTCGCTGAACTGGAGATCGAGTCGAACGTTGGGAAGAAAGCCAAGGGGAACGTCTATCGTGGACGGATATCGCGAATAGAACCGAGCCTCCAGGCCGCGTTCGTTGATATCGGCACTCACCGAAACGGGTTCCTGCAGATTAACGATGTACATCCATCGTGCTTTAAGAACCCTCCCCCACGCTCCGGAAAGATACGCATTCAAGACGTACTCGAACCGGGCCAGGAGCTCGTGGTTCAAGTAGTAAAGGAGGAGCGCGACATGAAAGGCGCGACCCTCACAACCTACCTCTCCCTTCCAGGTCGTTACCTAGTAATCATGCCGGGGAGTGACCGCGGTGGAATATCACGGAAGATTAGCGATAGCGATCAACGCGTTCGACTTCGTCGTCTAAGCCGAGAGCTTGAGGTTCCGGCCGGTATCGGAATGATCATCCGCACCGCTGGCCTTGATCGCTCACAGAGCGAACTCTCACGAGATCTCTCACTCCAATTGAAGCTGTGGGAGAGCATCCTCGTAGCGAATCAAACCGCCTCGGCGCCGTCTCTCCTCTACAAAGACAACGACCTTGCTACCCGCGTGATTCGCGACTACTTCACTCCGGATGTCCGCGAGATAATCATCGACGATCCTGAGACCTACCAAACCGTGAAGGAGTTCGTCGGCCAGGTGATGCCTCGTTATCGCTCACGAGTCCGCCTCTACGATGAGAACCAACCGATCTTCACTCACCACGGCATCGACCAACAGGTTCATGATACCCTCGCTCGCGAGGTGAAACTCAAGAGTGGCGGATCGATCGTAATCGAACAGCTCGAGGCGCTCGTCGCTATCGACGTCAACTCTGGCAAAGCGACCGACACCGCGAACATCGAGGAGACCGCGTACAAGACGAACCTTGAGGCCGCCGATGAGGTTGCTCGTCAGCTTCGTCTGCGCGACCTTGGAGGTTTAATCGTTATCGATTTCATCGACATGATCGATAAACGTCATCGGGCCGCCGTAGAGCGTCGACTCCAAGACGCAGTCGCCACCGATAAGGCGCGAATCGAGCTCGGACGCCTCTCTAAATTTGGACTTCTTGAGATGTCCCGACAACGCCTGCGCGCCTCCTTGACGAGCCATGCGCACATTCGGTGTGAGCACTGTCACGGAACTGGCGACATTAAGAACCCTGAACTCGTAGCTCTTGAGGCGCTTCGCAAGATTCAAGCCGCGGTGGTAGTAGGCCATGTAGCAAAGGTTAAGGCTCGCCTTCCCTCCGTGCCAGCGTTCTTCCTCCTTAACAACAAGAGGGGATTTATCGCTGACCTTGAGAAGGAACACGGCGTTCAGATCCTCATACTTCCAGACGGGCGGCTTAGACCTGACGAGTACGAGTTCGAGATGGAGGGTGTTCGAGACTCCAAGAAGACCGGCTCCGAAGGGACAGCAGCTACCCCGACCGAGGCGACTCGCAAGGCGGAAACCAGAACTTCGGCGCCACCATCAAGCTCCAACGGTGGACGATCATCGCGCAAGGCGGCCGAGACATCCGGCTCCCGTCGCGAAGCATCGTAGGCACAACGCTCCTTCCGCTTTTTTCCTTTTCGTTGAAAAGTTCAGCGATTACGGGTTGAAGGATCGGCCGAGCTCTGGTAAGTTTAGGGAGCTTAAAGTAACAACGAAACTCTGTGGTAGCGCTACCCTGAAAGGCTTCGAGCGAGAGCTCTCAGTGGGAAACGCGAACCGAAAACGCCTGTTTTACGGTAGCGGCATTCGTGTGCCTGAGCATCGCTCGTGGTGGTTCTTAGACTTTTGTTTGTTGTTTCAAGTTCATGTCGATCGGCCAGATACGCGAAGACCTCAAGAAGCTCGCCAAGTTGGCGGCAAACGTAAGTGAAGCTCACACCTGCACGATATTCTTACCGACCGGTCTTCTCACCTCGTCCTCCCCCCACCGTGGGATGGAAGCAGTCTCCTTCACCCCTCAAAACAACCCTCATCAGCTCGCAACGGGCCAAACTGACACGATCGACCTGAAACACACGGGCGACCTGAAAAACACGATCGAGCTGAAAAAGATCTTCCACCTTGGACCCGATCTCGCGATCGGTAGTATCGAGATGGTCGCTACTCACTCAGCCTCGACCTGCCTCGTGCGCGATTGTCGGATCCAGGTTGGGAATGGTCTTATAGGATGGGTCGCGGAGAACTCTCGATCAATCCATGTCGCTCCCTTCGATATGGACAGCTCCGTGCTCGGGATCTACACCGAAACGGAACCTCTTAAGAGCCTCGTAGCTGTTCCGATACCGATGCCGACCGAGAATCCGAACGCTCGCACCTTCAGCGGCGTTCTCATGTGCGATAGCCGCAAAGCGTTCTCCTTCACCAAACCTCAAATGAAGCACTTAGAGGAGATCGCGACCCTTATCTCACGACTTCTTTTCTGGACGCTCTTCAAGAAGGAAACGACATCTACGGAGAACTCATGGGACAGCTTCCTTACCAAGGCGACGCAGTTGAGCGAAGCGATCGGGCACGATTCGATCGAAATGGTACGCATCTCCGTCGAGTCGTTCGCTGACCTTGAGGCCGCGCACGGAGCCTCGAGCGCCGTACAAACCAGTGAGCAGTTCGTTCGCCTCATACAACAGGCCCTGCCACCCCACTTTCCACTTGTTCGCATTCCAAACGGTGATATCCTCGTTGCCCTTGATAACATGATGACGGCGTTCTTCCAAAATAAGATGCGAACGCTGGCAAATCACCTGAACGATCAGGTAAAACCGTTCATCATCAGGCTTCAAAGTTTCTCGGCGAAAGCGAGTCGCGCTCGAGGGTTCGATATTGATTCGATCCTCCGGGCAGCACCCCCTGCGCCGGTGACATCAACGTTAGGTAAAATGGTTGGGGGCTCCCGTGCTTAAACTTCCAGAGAAGAACTCGAACCTTAGCAAGCAGCTGTGGAAAAAGATGTCCGCCTTTATGAGCGCTGACATCGCCATGGATCTCGGGACCGCGAACACTCTGGTATACGTGAAAGGTGAAGGCGTAGTGCTTAACGAGCCCTCCGTTGTGGCGCTCGACGCAGAAACCGGTGAGCTCCTCGCCGTCGGACACGCCGCGAAGCAGATGTACGGCAAGACCTCTCGGGCCGTTCGGTGCGTGCGACCGATTAAAGATGGTGTGATAGCCGATTTCGGCGTCACCACAGAGATGATCCGATACATGCTCCGTGTGGTTCGCAATCGCTGGTCCCTCGTTCGACCTCGAGCCGTGATAGGAGTTCCATCGGACATCACTCAAGTTGAAAAGCGAGCGGTTCTCGACGCAGCGCTCTCGTCAGGCGTTCGACAGGTATATCTGGTAGAGGAGTCGATGGCTGCCGCGGTGGGCAGTGGACTCCCAATCGAGCAACCGATCGGCAGCATGGTCGTTGATATCGGTGGTGGCACTACCGAGATAGCGATTCTGAGCCTTGGCGGCACGATGTACACGCACGCCATCCGCGTAGCCGGAGATGAGATGGATGAGGCGATCCAGCGGTATGTGAAGCAACGGTGCGGTCTTGAGATCAGCATCTTCGAGGCGGAGCGAATCAAGATAACGATCGGGTCCCTACTCCATCACTCCCCACCGCTGACCATGAAAACCTTCGGTCGAGATGTGAGCACCGGAATGCCACGCTCGATGGAGCTCAACAATGAAGTCATTCGACCCGCGTTCCAAGAGCCACTCTGCGCCATCGTCGGCGCTATCTACACCGCTCTTGAGAACATCAGCCCCGAAGTAGCACAGGACATCCTCGCGAACGGCGTACACCTCGCCGGCGGAGGCGCGCTCATCCGAGGACTCTCGGAGAAGCTCACCGAGAAGACAGGTATCCGATTCATCTGTGATTCGGATCCACTTACCTGCGTTGTTCGTGGGGTAGGTCGGGTAATTGAGAACCTCGATTCTCTTAAGAACATCTGCATCGCGGCGTAAGCGAGCAAGGCTCCTCTACCTATCAAGGTGTGCGTGAATACCGCGAGTCATCTCGCGTAGCCGCACCCCATATTTCCTTCGTGCCGCTACCCCGACAATCAAACCTGACACCGCGCACAGCGCACCCGCGACCAGAAGCCTCGAAAGGGAGGATATCTCCGTTGACGAGCCCACGACGCCGTGAATCCAGAACAACGAGGTAACGATCATTTCGTTCGCTCCACCCACGAACTTCAAGACAAGCGCCCCTCCTGGAATACCAAGCAGGGTCAGCCCCAGTCCCGCAACGCCCACCGTACAGTTGATAATCGACCACGGCGTAGCTAAGGCGAGGTTAAGAAGCAGCCCACTCCACGAGAGGGAACCGTTCCATATGACCGTCACCAGGGAAGTCAACGACCACACCGATATCGTCACCCAAACCAACGAGCGCCACCGACTTCCACTTCCGAGTACTGAACCAATGCCGATCCCGACAAGGGCCGCGAAGGTAAGCACAACACCGAGCTCAAAGATCGCCCACGGCCAGACGATATGCATGCACAGGAGCGTTACCAGGAGCCGCTGCGCGAATCCGTGGCGCCGATTGAGTATGAGCGAGACACACACACACACCGCGGCAAGCAGAGCCCGCACCGATGACATCTCCGCGCCTATCGCGAACACATACGCCGCGGAGAAGATCAGTGAGGCTGCTATGGCCCCATTTCGAGCCCCTATCGAGGCCCGCAACGCTCCCCCGAAGCCACTGAGAATCGAGAAAACCACCGCAAAGACTAAACTCACCTGATAGCCCGACACCACCAAGAGATGCGAGAGTCCCAAGGTCATAAAGAGGGCCTCGATAGGTGGGCTGAGAACATCTCTCACACCGAGAGCCATGGACAAAAAGAGAGATCCGCCCCGCTCCTCATGGGTGACGGAATAAACCTCGGCTATCGTTCGCTCCCGAATCCGATCGAAGAACTTTGAGGAGCGATAGAGAGGCTTTGAGGCGAAAAGCACCTTCATCTCGCCCGAGATCCCCCGCCGCCACAACCATCCATCCCACGAGAACGGATTGAATGGCCGAGAAACGCCCTGAAGAGGGCCTCTCACCCAGACGATATCACCCCGGCTCACGGAGGAGAGCGCTCGCCACGGAAGGTCGACCGCCCTGCAGCGAACGAGATCTCCTCGATCTCCAAGGATATCTCTACCGACAAAAACGATCTCGCCAGGCACCCGTCTTCGGGGAACCTCA
>JAIXPR010000044.1 GCA_027486155.1 Pseudomonadota bacterium
CGCTGCTTACTTTCGGAAGCTTTTCAGTTCGAGAATACTTGCGGCACCCTGGTCGCGACACTCGAACAGCTCTACTGATTACTGGACGTCCACTCGCGAAATACTTCAAGTTAACCTTGATAGCGTCGTGGTCTTGCTCGTCTTTTGCCGCCTCGAAGCCTTCAATGAGTCCTTCACGGGTAAGAACCTCAAGAACGTTCTTGTTGAGCTTTGCCGCTGTCACAAGAACAGATCGGTGACCGGCACGTTGCCCGTTCCGGATTCGAGTGATCATGTCGGATACGTGATCGTTAATCATAACTTAATTCCTCGCCTCTACCTTACGAAACGGCATACCCATAAGCTCCAACAACTCAAAGCCTTCTTCATCGGTCTTCGCTGTCGTCACGAATGTGACATCCATGCCGCGCACTTGATCTAATTTCTCAATCTGGATCTCTGGGAACACGATCTGCTCCTTAAGGCCCATCGTGTAGTTTCCACGTCCATCGAATCCCTTACGAGGAACTCCACGGAAGTCCCTTACGCGTGGAAGGGCTACCGTGATGAGACGATCCAAGAAATCGTTCATTCTCTTCTTCCGAAGAGTAACCATTACGCCAATCGGAAGGCCCTCACGCAACTTGAAAGCTGCGATGGACTTCTTAGCGCGTGTAACAACTGGCTTCTGACCAGCGATGGTTGTCATAGCGTACTCAACGAATTGAATAGCCTTTGAGTTTCCTACCGCGTCACGAACACCGGTGTTCAAAACGATCTTGGTAATCTTTGGAACCTGCATTGGAGAAGAGTAGTTAAACTTCTTCATCAAGGCTGGAACTACGTTCTTTGTGTAGTGCTCTTGCAAACGATCCATAACTTCCTTAGCACTCCTTATCCGTCAATCTGAACAAACTTCTTGCTCGAAGGATCCTTGTAACCACGAACCCTCTTGCCGTCCGCTAAGGTGCTCTTAACGAGACGTACAGGCTTCTTGAGCTTCTCGACGTAGTACATAACGTTCGAGATGTGCATCGGTCGCTCTACCTGAATCTTTCCACTCTCCTCACCTGGAGCAACGGCCTTCTTGTGCTTAGTGTAGAGGTTAAGCCCCTCGAGCACCACACGGTCGTTCTTGTCTCCAACGATCGCCTTGATCTTAGCAACCTGGCCCTTGAGAGGACGCTTATTCTTGTTGCCACCCGCGATCACCATTACGACGTCACCCTTCTTGAGTGCTGTCGGAACTGGCTCATTTACTTTTTTTGTTGAACTCTTAGCAGCCACGTTACACCTCCTACCTACTACAGCACCTCAGGCGCTAATGAGACGATCTTCATGAACTTCTTACCACGAAGCTCACGAGCTACTGGTCCGAAGATACGAGTTCCAACCGGCTCTTGATTAGCGTTGATAAGAACTGCGCTGTTGTCGTCGAATCGAATGAAAGAACCGTCCTCACGCGCAACCTCTTTAGCGGTACGCACGATTACAGCCTTATGAACTGAACCCTTGGCGATCTTGGAATTAGGAATCGCCTCGCGAACCGCTACAACGATTACATCTCCAACGGAAGCGTAACGGCGACGGCTTCCACCAAGCACCTTCACGCATACTACCTTCTTGGCACCCGAGTTATCTGCTACATCGAGCACGGACTTTAACTGAATCATATCCCTTCACTGCCCCAAAACGTCACTACGTTACACTGCCTTGGTCAGGATCGACTCGACCTTCCATCGCTTAAGCTTGCTAAGCGGGCGTGTCTCAACGATACGAACCTTGTCACCGATGCCGCACGTACGCGCTTCATCGTGTACGTAAAATTTCTTTGTCTTACGAACGAACTTTCCGTAGGTCGCGTGGCGAACCTGGCGAACAACGGCAACTACTACCGTCTTGTCCATCTTCGCGCTCACAACAACACCATCCTGAGTCTTGCGGTTGCCGCGAGTCTGCTCGGTTGCTTCCGCTGGAGCCTTAGCTGCCTTGGCGCTCGTCTTGTTTGTCTTTGCCTCTGCCATAGTACTACCTATTTCCCTGTAATTCTCTTACGCAGCCACCATTACGCCGACAACTTGGTCAAAGCTGTCTGAACGCGCGCGAGCTGTCGTCGCGTTTCCTTGAGAAGGTGGCCCTTCTCAAGCTGGTTCGTAGCTTGCTTGAAGCGCAAACGCATAAGCTCTTCACCGAGCTGGTTAGCCTTGCTATGCAACGCAGTCTTGTCTAATCCTGCGATTTCCTTCAAAAAGTCTCGCCGTTTCATAATTCTACTACCTACTGTACCGCGGCCAAAATGAGGCCGAACTATGACTGTTTCTTCAGCTTAAATCAAGCTGCTGCTCCGGATAACGATTTTGGTCTTGATCGGAAGCTTCGCCGCAGCAAGCTCCAAAGCCTCAACCGCCAGCTTCTCGGCTACTCCGGTGATTTCATACATGATTCTTCCGGACTTCACCTCAGCAACCCAAACTTCTACCGAACCCTTTCCTTTACCCATTCGCACTTCGGCGGGCTTTTTGGTGAGGGGCTTGTCCGGATAAACTTTGAGCCAAACTTTACCGCCACGCTTGATGTGACGAACCATGGTCTGACGAGCTGCCTCGATCTGACGGTTTGTGACCCATCCTGGCTCCATCGCTCGGAGACCGAATTCACCGAACTCCAACGTACAACCACGGGTCTCCTTGATCTTGAGGTGGCGATACAACTTCATCTGTTTGCGATAGCGCGGCTTTTTTGGCTGCAACATAACTTACTCCAACGTCAAACTTTCAAACCTTGCAGAACTAGAGAGCTACTGCCTCTGCTGCGGCTTCCTCTCCTGGCGCGAACTTCTCACCCTTGAACACCCAAACCTTAACGCCAATGATGCCGTAGGTTGTTTGTGCCTCGGCTGTGCCGTAATCGATCTCGGCGCGAAGCGTGTGAAGAGGGACACGCCCCTCTCGATATTGCTCCGTTCGAGCGATCTCGGCGCCGTTGAGACGACCAGATACGCGAACCTTAATTCCCTCAGCGCCGACGCGTTGAGCGCGTCCAACCGCTTCCTTCATCGCGCGACGGAAGTTTACTCGTCGCTCGAGCTGGAACGCGATGCCCTCAGCAACCAGCTGCGCATCGCTATCAGCCTTACGTGCCTCGACGATGCTCAGGTTGACGTCACGCTGAACGAGGTTCTTGAGCTCCTTACGGAGGTCCTCGATATCCTTGCCCTTCTTTCCGATAACAAGGCCAGGCTTCGCGGTGTAAATGTTCACCTTAACGCGAGCGGCTGCGCGCTCAATCTCAACTCGCGAGATTCCAGCGGCTTGAAGCTTGTTGCGAACGAACTTGCGGATCTTCACATCCTCGCCGATGTAACGAGCGAACTCCTTACCAGCGAACCACTTCGACTGCCAGCCCTCGATAATTCCAAGTCGCAGACCTTTTGGATTTACTTTTTGTCCCATATCAGACTTCCTTTACCTAAATCTTACTTCTCACCGAGAACGATAGTCATGTGAGAGGTTCGCTTGCGAATTGGGGTTGCGCGACCGTGAGCGGCTGGCATGAAACGCTTCAGGGTTTGCCCCTCATCGATCCACCCCGAAGTCACCCACAAGCGGTCGACGTCAGCGCGCGATTGCTCACGAGCGTTGGCGATAGCCGACTGGAGCAACTTGTGCGCGAACTTAGCGCCCTTCTTGTTGGAGAACTGAAGGATCTGGAGAGCTGGCTCAACCTGCTTTCCGCGGATCAGATCGATCACGAGACGAGCCTTACGAGGCGACATCCGAATCTGCTTGAGCGTCGCGCGAGTAACTTCGCCGCGCGCCGTTGTTTGCTTTTGTGCTTTCTTAGTCATATAGCAACCCTTACTTCCTGTATCCCTCTCCTAGCGACCCACTTACGAGGATGCCTTAGCGGAGTGTCCGTGGTAGGTTCTCGTCGCGGAGAACTCACCCAACTTGTGACCAACCATGTTCTCCGTAACGAACACAGCGTTGAACTTCCGTCCGTTATGAACTGCGAAGGTCATACCGATCATGTCTGGAGTGATCGTCGAGCGACGAGACCAGGTCTTGATCGGGCCCTTATGAGCGCCTGACTTGGACCTCTCGATCCACTTCAACAAGCTCTTATCTATGAACGGTCCTTTCTTAATCGAACGAGCCATGAGTGCCCCCTAAAACTACTTACTACGTCGTCGTACAATAAACTTCTGAGTTCGCTTGTTCTTTCGAGTCCTGAGACCCTTAGCCAAGAGACCCTTAGGCGAACAAGGATGACGACCTCCGGCCGACTTACCTTCTCCTCCACCCATTGGGTGATCCACTGGATTCTTCGTAACACCTCGGTTATGAGGACGACGATTAAGCCATCGGCTACGTCCGGCCTTACCGATCATTACGTTCTGGTGGTCAGGATTACTTACCGAACCGATCGAAGCGTAGCACTCAAGAGAAACCTTGCGGGTTTCACCTGAAGGCAACTTCACGGTCGCGTACTCACCTTCCTTCGCCACAAGCTGCGCAGCTGCGCCAGCCGAGCGAACAAGTTGAGCGCCGCCTCTGATCTTGAGCTCGATGTTATGGATGTTCTCTCCGAGCGGAACCGCACGAAGAGGCAACGCGTTACCTGGCTTGATCTCAGCGTCTGGACCAGCGCTAATCACCTGTCCAACCGCCAAACCCTGCGGAGCAAGAATATAACGCTTCTCGCCGTCTGAGTATACTACCAGAGCGATACGAGCCGAACGATTTGGGTCGTACTCGATGGTCTTAACCGTAGCCTTGATACCGATCTTGTTACGAGCGAAATCAACGAGACGGTAACGGCGCTTATGTCCACCACCCTTGTTGATGTTCGTGTTACGTCCGTAGTTGTTACGACCACCGGTCTTGGTGTACTTCGCAAGCAACCCCTTCTCTGGTCGGTCCGTCGTGATCTCCGAGAAATCGGAAACCGTCAGGTAACGACGAGTCGGTGTGAATGGTTTAAAATTCCTAAGAGCCATTTCCTACCTCAATCTGATTATAAGCCCTCAACAAGGTCGATCTTGCTTCCCTCTACGAGGGTTACATACGCCTTCTTGAAACCAGCTCTCTTTCCAAGTCCTTTAGCGGTGCGCTTCGTCTTACCGATAAAACGGCAAGTTCTCACGCCCTCTACCTTTACGGAGAACACCCGCTCAATGGCGCCACGGATCTCTTCCTTCGAAGCTCGTGGATCAACCTTGAACGATACCGTTCGTCCCGGAACGCCAACGGATGCGCTCTTCTCAGTGATAACTGGGGAGAGCAAAATACCGTAGTCGCTAACCTTTGCCTGTGCAGTAGCTACTTTATTTTTAGCCATACGTCCTTCCTACTGAAACTACTCCGCCGCCTTGCCTACGCGAGCCTCAAGCTCGTTGAGCGCTGCACTGACACATACCACCTTCTTCGCGTTGATGAGGTCGTATACGTTCACGCCAGCCACTGGAACCACGGTAACGCGTGGGATGTTCCGGAAGCTCAACACGAACTTGTTACGCTCCTCGGTGGCCTCGTTAGGAACGATGACCATAACCTTATGACCTGCTACGCCGAGCTTCTCAAGAAGAGCAGCGGCCTCCTTGGTCTTGCCAGCTACGCCTGTCATTCCCTCAACAACGAGGATGCTCTCTTGGCCAAGCTTCACAGCGAAGGCCGATGTAAGAGCGCCCTTCTTCATCTTCTTTGAGAGTCGGAAGTCGTACTTACGAGGAGTTGGTCCGTGAACAACAGCTCCACCCACCATCAATGGCGAGACGGTGCTACCTGCTCGAGCGTTACCAGTTCCCTTCTGCTTGAATGGCTTCTTAGCGCCACCCTTTATCTCGCTGCGAGTCAGAACATCGTGCGTACCAGCACGACGCTTAGCGCGCTGCCAACGAATGGCAGAGTGAACGAGCTCAGATTTAACAACTGACGAAACCAGCACGGCTGGAAGAGCTACTGAACCCTTCTCCTTACCGGATGCGTCATACAACTTTGTGCTTAGAACTTCTGAAGTCATAGTTTACCTCCGCGCCTCTTACTGCTTCTTAGCCTTACGGATTACAACGAGGCTTCCGCGAGCGCCTGGAATTCCACCTCGAACGAGGAGGATATTCTCCTCAGCGCGAACACCAACAACCTGGAGGTTCTGAACGGTAACGTTCTCACCACCCATGCGTCCTGGCATGCGCTGATTCTTGAAGATTCGTCCTGGGAACTTACGGCAACCAACAGCTCCCACGTGACGTCGAACTTCGTGCGTACCACGAGTCATCGGCTGACCCTTCATGTGGTGGCGACGAACAACGCCCTGGAATCCGCGACCGATGGAAACTCCAGATACATCAACAACCTCTCCATCCTTGAAGACGTCACCGACCTTAATCTCTTTTCCAACCTCACCCCATCCAAGGCTCTGCACATCACAGCGCACTTCCTTGACGTGGTAGAACGAGCCCTGGGCAGCTTTCTTGAACTGTCCAGCCTCCGCCTTGGAGCAACGTTGCGCCTTCTTTGGCTCGAAACCAAATTGCACAGCGTTGTAACCGTGGCTCTCCTGTCCTCGAACATCGAGAACGTAACATGGCCCGGCCTGAATGATGGTAACTGGGATGCTCGCACCCTCAGGTGTGAACACCTGCGTCATTCCCAACTTCTTGCCTAAAAGCCCTTCTGGGTAGTGTTTTGAAGTACTCATGAAGAGGTCCCCTCGATAAAAACTGCTATCGCCTACTGTAGCTTAATCTCAACGTCGATTCCCGTTGAGAGCTCAAGCTTACCCAACTCATCAATTGTCTGCTGAGTTGGCTCTAAAATGTCCAAAAGTCGCTTGTGAGTACGGATTTCGAACTGCTCACGAGACTTTTTGTCGATGAACGGTGAACGGTTTACCGTAAACTTCTCAATGCGAGTCGGAAGTGGAATCGGGCCTGCTACGCGGCCACCGGTACGGCGTACTGTCTGTACGATCTCTCCCACAGCTGAGTCCAACAGCTTGTGGTCGTAACCCTTAAGTCGAATTCTAATTAACTGCCCGCCAATCATGGCTCTATCCTTATACTTTCAAGTTAAGAAACTTTTCCGAACTGACAACCCTTTTCGGAACTGAAAACCACAGTGAACCTTTCTAAAGACGGCAGCAGGGCCTTGTGGGCCCCGCTGCCCCTTTTGAGTTTTGTGAGATGTGAGGACTACTCAGTGATCTCAGTAACAACTCCAGAACCTACCGTCTTACCACCCTCACGGATAGCGAAACGGAGAGTCTTCTCGATACCGATTGGCTGGTAGAGCTCAACATCAACGTTGATGTGGTCACCAGGCATAGCCATCTCAACGCCCTCTGGGAGCTTGATGGATCCAGTTACGTCAGTTGTTCTGAAGAAGAACTGAGGTCGGTATCCGGAGAAGAATGGCTTATGACGTCCACCTTCTTCCTTCTTAAGGATGTAAGCCTCAGCCTTGAACTTCTTGTGAGGCTTAACGGAACCTGGAAGGCAGAGGATCTGACCACGCTCTACGTCGTCACGCTTGAGACCACGAAGGAGACATCCTACGTTGTCACCAGCATGTCCTTCGTCGAGGAGCTTCTTGAACATCTCAACGCCGGTTACTACGGTCTTAGCGGTGTCGCGGAGACCAACGATCTCAACTTCCTCACCAACCTTGATCTTACCACGCTCAATACGGCCTGTTGCTACTGTTCCACGACCTGCGATCGAGAACACGTCCTCAACTGGCATGAGGAATGGCTTATCGATATCACGCTGAGGAACTGGGATGTACTCGTCGATCGTAGCGAGGAGCTTATCGAAAGCGCCAACGCCGATCTCGGACTGCTCACCCTGAAGAGCCTTGAGAGCGGATCCACGAACTACTGGAGTATCAGCTCCTGGGTAGTCGTACTCAGAGAGGAGGTCACGAACTTCCATCTCAACGAGGTCGAGAAGCTCAGGATCATCAACTGTGTCTACCTTGTTAAGGAACACAACGATCTTTGGAACTCCTACCTGACGAGCAAGAAGGATGTGCTCACGGGTCTGTGGCATCGGTCCATCTGAAGCGCTTACTACGAGGATAGCTCCGTCCATCTGAGCTGCTCCCGTAATCATGTTCTTAACGTAGTCAGCGTGGCCCGGGCAATCTACGTGAGCGTAGTGGCGGGTTGCTGTCTCGTACTCTACGTGAGCTGACGCGATCGTTACAGTCTTGCTGTCGTCACGAACTGTTCCGCCCTTAGCGATGTCCTTGTAGGACTTTACTGTAGCGAGACCCTTAGCAGCTTGTACGGATACAAGAGCAGCTGTGGTCGTCGTCTTACCGTGGTCTACGTGACCGATCGTTCCGACGTTCACGTGAGCTTTGGTTCTATCAAACTTCTTATTTGACATGATTATCTCCGGTTAAGTTAAACAAGACACCAATAAAATTACTTCTTAGCTACGCTCTCCGCGACGTGTTGCGGCACGGCAGCATAGTGGTGGTACTCCATAGTGAAGGTGGCTCGCCCTTGTGAGTTTGAGCGAAGGTCCGTTGAGTAGCCGAACATCTCGGCCAGCGGTACCTCACACTTCACCGTCTGAGCACCTGCTCTCGGCTCCATGCCAAGAATACGTGCACGTCGTCGGTTCAGGTCACCTACGATATTGCTGACGAAATCGTCGGGACATACGACCTCCACAGACATGACTGGCTCAAGAAGCTGAATCTTCGCCTTCTGACAAGCTTCCTTAACGCACATGGAGCCTGCAATCTTGAACGCGATTTCGCTTGAGTCAACCTCGTGGAAGCTTCCGTAGTAGAGCGTCACTCGGAGGTCGATTACAGGGAATCCAGCAAGGATTCCACCTTCGAGGGCGCCTTCAACGCCATCTTCGACAGCCGGGATGAACTCTTTCGGGATAATACCTCCCTTAATCTCATCAACAAATTCAAATCCAGAACCTGGCTCGAGCGGCTCAACCTTGAGCAATACGTGCCCAAACTGTCCACGACCACCGGTCTGCTTAGCGTACTTAACCTCGGCCTCAGCCTTGTTTTGGATCGTCTCACGGTACGCTACCTGTGGCTTACCTACCGTGGTGTCTACGCCGAACTCTCGGAAGAGACGTTGCTTGATGATGTCGAGGTGAAGCTCTCCCATTCCTGAGATGAGGGTCTGGCCCGACTCTTTATCAACGCTAACCTTGAGGGATGGATCTTCCTTCGCGAGCTTCATGAGGGAGAGTCCCATCTTCTGCTCATCGGCCTTGGTCTTAGGCTCGATCGCGATGCTGATTACTGGCGCTGGTGCGTGAATCGACTCAAGCACGATCGGCTTATCAACATCACAAAGGGTATCTCCCGTGATCGTCTCTTTGAGACCAACCGCGGCACCGATATCTCCGGCTAATACCTCTGAAACTTCCTCTCGCTTGTCAGCGTGCATACGAACTACACGTCCGATGCGCTCCTTCCTATCACGAGTTGAGTTCAGAACGGTCGAACCAGCCGAAACTGTACCAGAGTACACGCGGAAGAACGTAAGAACTCCAACGTATGGATCAGTAACGATCTTGAACGCGAGAGCCGCCATCGGCGCATCAGAGTCAGGAAGACGCTCAACCTCAACTGGCTCCTTGCTGTTTGGATCTGTTCCCTTAACAGCTGGAATGTCGAGCGGGCTTGGAAGGTAATCAATAACGGCGTCAAGAAGAGGCTGAACCCCCTTGTTCTTGAATGCGCTTCCGCAAAGAACTGGGAAGTGCTCCATCTTGAGCGTTCCCTTACGGATACCAGACTTCACTTCCTCAAGTGTAAGCTCCTCTCCAGCAAGGTACTTCTCCATGAGCTTGTCATCTACTTCGCAGATGCACTCAATCAGATATTCCCGAGCCTTAGCGGCCTCAGCCTTCATCTCTTCTGGGATCTCAGTAACCTCGAACTTCGCGCCCTTGGTCTCATCCTTGTAAAGGATCGCCTTCATCTCAACGAGATCAACGACTCCAAGGAACTCGCTCTCAGCGCCGATAGGAAGCTGAATTGGGAGGGCTTTAGCGCCAAGACGCTCACGGATGGAAGCTACACACTTCTCAAAGCTAGCGCCCATTCGGTCCATCTTGTTAATGAAGCAAAAACGGGGAACGCTGAACTTGTTAGCTTGACGCCATACGGTCTCAGACTGTGGCTCTACTCCGCTCACTGCGTCGAATACAGCTACCGCGCCGTCGAGTACGCGAAGTGACCGCTCTACCTCGATCGTGAAGTCTACGTGGCCTGGAGTATCGATTACGTTGACCTGATGCTCAGGGAGATCCCCGTTCGATCCACTCCACTTACATGTCGTAGCGGCGGAAGTAATCGTGATTCCACGCTCCTGCTCAAGCTCCATGTAATCCATGGTAGCCGCGCCCTCATGCACCTCACCGATCTTGTAGGTGATACCGGTGTAGAAAAGGATACGCTCGGTGGTCGTCGTCTTACCAGCATCGATGTGCGCCATGATGCCGATGTTACGAACCTTATTTAAATCTCTCTTAGCCACGGTCTAGATTCTCCTAGTCAAACCTTTATGGAATTACCACCGGAAGTGAGCGAATGCCTTGTTAGCATCTGCCATACGGTGTGTATCTTCTCTCTTCTTAACTGCAGCTCCACGGCCGTTCATGGCGTCCAGGAGCTCGTTAGCGAGGCGCTCTGAAAGACTTCGCTCGGAACGTCCATTAGCCGCTTCCTTCAACCAACGAAGGGCAAGGGACTGTCCACGCTCGCTGCGAACCTCAGTAGGAACTTGGTAGTTCGCTCCACCAACTCGGCGAGAACGAACCTCAACAACTGGCTTGATGTTGCTGAGCGCCTTGTGGAACGTCTCAACAGCGTCAGCACCGGTCTTCTTAGCCATAGTGTCGAGAGCCGCGTAGAGAGCTCGCTCAGCTACGCCCTTTTTTCCGCTGTCCATGATTACGTTGATGGCTTTACCAACAACAACATCGCCGTAACGTGGGTCCGGTAAAACAATTCGCTTAAAATCGCGCTTCTTTCGTGACATAGCATCCTCTATTGAAAAACTTATTTAGGTCTCTTCGCGCCATACTTGGAGCGGCTCTGCTTGCGATCAGCAACGCCGTGAGCCTCTAACTTCCCTCGGATGATGTGGTAACGAACTCCTGGAAGGTCCTTAACACGGCCGCCACGAATCAATACTACTGAGTGCTCTTGAAGATTGTGCCCTACTCCTGGGATGTAGCTGGTCACTTCCATTCCTGTCGTGAGACGAACACGCGCTACTTTACGAAGAGCTGAGTTCGGCTTCTTCGGGGTTTGAGTGTACACACGTGTACACACGCCACGCTTCTGCGGGCAACGAACAAGCGCTGGAGACTTGCTCTTGGTAATTTTTTGGCGACGTCGGTTTCGTACTAACTGATTTATCGTTGGCATTTCTAGCCTAGCCTCTTACTCGATCGATTTGCCCAATTGCCTTCATCCCGGCGCTTTGGGGACCTAAATGCTTTAGGGACCTAAATTACGCCTTGGCGTAGTCCACACTTTTACGGACCACCCCCAAGACGAGGCGCCGTGATTACCATACTCAGCGTGCAATTCAAAGGGGCCAAGCCGTAAAACAGCTTACCTTTCTTGAATAAAATTCCCCCCATCTCCAACGGAGCTTAAAGGGTCACGCCTCTAGTTTGGCTTTCTTGGCTTTTTCCCGGGCAGAATGGCTATTCCTAGAAGCAACCGCATGTGTTGGGGTCGCTGGAAAAGTCGAAGGTCATCGACTTTCAAGGATTCGTCCTTTCTGACAACTCTTTTGCGTAGATGGTACCACCGGGAACCGGCATTGCATCCCCCGCAACACCCTTAAATCCTAAGATTATGGGGCATGCGATTAGCTCTTCCGGATCATACTCCCTCCTAAAAGGGCGATATCCGCAGGAACACTGCAAAAACTCGTTGCTGGAGGTAAGTATCACGGGGGAAAAAGTGAGTCAACAAATGGGGGCGCGCTCGCAGAACGGGAAGGCGCCGTAGCGCTCATTTCCCCCCTATCTAGACCATTTCGACCACCGCTTAATCATATCGGCTCCCCTCACTGGGGAGTTCAGGCGCAAGGCAACGTGCTGTATGGTCTCAGGTGGAACCCACCTCAAAACGTCGCTGACGATGACGTGTACCGTATAACGTAAACCGATAGCCGTGGACGGTTATCGTCTCGCATAGCCGTCGGCGTCAGCGAGTATTTCTCCGAGAACTAGAGTCCCCCCACTTTCTTGCTACGGGTAGGTTTTGCCCCCCTCCCCTAGTACCCTACGAGCCGGGACACCACCTCGACCAATCGTGCCCGTGCAAGGAACTCTCTCTCAAGGCTTGAACAAAACGGCACGGGGGTGTCGAGGCTCGCGACCCGCGACACAGGAGCATCAAGATGCTCGAAGAGGTTCTCTCCGATATACGCCGCTAGCTCGCCCCCTATCCCTCCAAAGAGGGTATCCTCATGGAAGACCACGACCCGTCCGATACGCTTCACAAGCTCATCGATCGCCTCGTAGTCCAAGGGAACCAAGCTTCGCAGATCAAGGATGGCCATCGACCACTCCGGATGCTCGTCAGCGATCGTGTTGGCCCAATGAACACCTGCGCCGTAGGTGATAACCGCGACCTGATCACCCTCGCGATGGAGTCGCGCCTTCCCGAAGGGCACAAAGTACGCCCCATGCGGAACCTCTCCCAAAATACTTCGGTAGAGTCCCTTGTGCTCAAAGAACATAACCGGATTAGGATCCTCAAGAGCGGTCATTAACAACCCTTTCGCGTCGGATGGAATTGACGGATAGGCGATCTTCAATCCCGGCGTGTGAGCGAACCACGCCTCGTTTGATTGCGAGTGGAACGGCCCAGCTCCTGTTCCAGCACCGGTCGGCATACGAACCACAACGTTTACGCCCTGCCCCCACCGGTAGTGGCTCTTGGCGAGATTATTAACGACCTGCGTGAAGCCACTGGAGACGAAATCAGCGAATTGCATCTCAACCATCGAGCGTCGCCCCGCGATGCTTAATCCCAAAGCACACCCCACGATCGCCGACTCGCACAAGGGCGTATTTCGCACACGTTCCTTGCCGAACTCCTTGACGAAGCCATCGGTAACTTTAAAGACACCTCCGTAATCACCGATATCTTGCCCCATCAACACGAGATCGGTGTGACGACGCATCCCTTCTCGAAGTCCATCTGAGATGGCGTCGATAAATCTCATCGACCTCGACTCACCCGAAATCTCTGAGGGTAGCTCCGGCGACGGCGCATACACATCAACGAGCTCCTGCTCTACCGAAGACTGCACCTCCGGCTCCGAGAACGCTCGGTCAACGTGAGCCTCTATCTCTTCCTGGAGCTCAGCGCGCACGGCGCTCATCTCTTTGCGAGATAGTAATTTTTTCTTGATGAGATATCTTTCGTATCGCGCGATCGGATCTCGCTTAGCCCATTCAGCGATCAGCTTCTTTGGAACGTACTTAATGCCGGACGCTTCCTCATGGCCACGCATACGGAAGGTCATACACTCTACCAGGACCGGTCGCGGTTTCTTGCGAATGGAATCAGCGAGCTTTGAGAGAGTCGAGTGAACGGCAACGAAATCATTCCCATCTATCGACATCCCTTCGATGCCGTACCCCTGCGCTTTATCGGCTATCGAGTCACACCTGAACTGCTCGTTCGTCGGCGTCGAGAGCGCGTAGCCGTTATTCTCGACAACGAAGATAACGGGGAGATTCCATACCGCCGCGACGTTAAGCGCCTCATGAAAGTCACCCTCAGAGGTCCCCCCTTCCCCGCTATAGACCAACGTCACCTTGCCGCTCTTGTCGAGCTTCGAGGCGAGCGCTATCCCATCAGCCACCGCGAGCTGCGGGCCGAGGTGCGAGATCATACCAACGATCTTGTAATCCTGCGTGCCGAAATGAAAGGAGCGATCCCTTCCCTTCGTAAAGCCTGTCACTTTTCCCTGCCACTGCGCGATGAGTTTCCAGAGCGGAATGTTTCGTGAGGTGAAGACTCCGAGATTACGGTGCAGTGGCAGTATGTACTCATCCGAATGCAGCGCCAACGCGCTGCCGACCGCGATCGCCTCCTGCCCAATCCCTGAGAACCATTTGCTGACGCGGCCCTGCCTGAGGAGCAGGAGCATCTTCTCTTCAATCAAGCGAGGATAGAGGAGCGCTCGGTAGAGCTCACGTGGTGACAACTTCGTCTCCTTCGTCGCGGACTTTTTTGACGCGCGTTTTGTTTTCGTCGCTCGAACTTTGGAAACCTTCCTCGGCATAGACCTCTCCATGGAGTGTTAACTGCAATCCATGATAGGACACACCCACGACTTCCACCAAGATACTTCAAGCGATCATCACGACAATCGGCGACCTTAGGAACCGCTTCCTACGTCACCGCGAGCCAGTTTCCCTTATACGCCCTGGGTGACGATAACGAGGACACATGACGGAACACGAGAATCACCCACCCGTACGGTTAATGTTTGTAACGTAATAGTGCTTCGTCATCGTCACCGATGTTTTGGGAGCATCGAAGACATTCGCCAGACGTCCGCCGAGAGCTCTTCATCCGATAGTCGCTCCAACGAGAGCACCCCCTCATACGGATCCCCTTCCATCCCGAGGCATCGCGCGAGCGCTGGCTCGGTCTTCAATCCACAGAGTTTCAAGGTTCGAATAGCTTCACGCCACGCAGGCCCGCCGAGACCCAAAACTCGCTCGATCTGCGCGAGATGACGAAAGGCGTTTTGACGCTCGACAGGAAGGTTTTGGCCGAAGATCTCGTACTCCCAAGAGTCGTGAAAGAATTGCGCCACGATTGCGGGCGGCGAACCATCCGAGCGCCGAATCGAGAACCCGCGAAAACTCCCAAATGCGGAGGATAGAAATATTGAGAACGCGTCCAGGTCTCGCGCCTCACAGATGACATCGAGATCGCTCGACGGAGTATCAAGATCAACACACACCGTGCTCACAAGCACGGGATCACTGTCACGGAGTATCTCAAGCACGCGAGACTCTCGAAGATTCGCATAGACGCTACGTTGGCGCTCGGTTCCGCACTGGAGATATGAAATGTCTCGCCAATTTTTACACACATTGATCCCGCAGGAGTTCTGGTATTCCGAGGACAATTCTCTACCTCAACAGAGGAACATCCGGTGAAACAGCCTTCAGAAAAGGAGTCTAAGCACCTATTTTCAAGGTGTTAGCTCATCATATTTCGCAAAAAAGGGCTAACCTACCTGATCGGCCCATGCTAAGGTTCCGGAGCCCGAGAGCGATACTCAGCCTCTCGTTAGACTTATATATTCTCTACGCGGTCCTTCTTTCCCCACTTTCTTACGGGGTAAAGCCGGAAGGTCCCAGATAGCCATAACGAGGCGCGGCGCTTCACAGCTGTGCCCATGCGACAAAAGCTCTCCACGGAAGGAGGCTAGGTCGGGACCGAGGCCATCGTACTGCACGTCCTACCGAACATTTTGTCCCCTCTGCGCGACAGAGCTTGGCTATCGCTTAATGACAAAAATTCACGACGTTCGCCCGCGAGGCGAAGGGTCGTTATAGCAGGGGGCGATTTAAAGCCCCTAGGGATATTTTTGCTTCTAGGGATACCATGACACCATCACCTTTAGGCCCAATCGAACCTCGCGTGGAGACC
>JAIXPR010000230.1 GCA_027486155.1 Pseudomonadota bacterium
CGGAGAGAGAACCGTGCTTCGAAAAAGTCCCCACAGACCTCGAAGCTCCGCGAGCAGCGCCCCCTCCTCTACCTGCTCGCCCTCACGAACGCGCAACACGGTCGCAAGATCGGTAGCGGGAATGCCGAGAATCTCCGCTACTCGCACCAATCGCAATTCCCCCTCAAGCTGGGCTCGCGCGACCACCTGATCACCTGCGACACTATCGCCTTCCTTGACGAGCACCTCGCCCGCTATCGGAAGGTCGCGCCGCCGACGGATCGTAGAGCGGGAGGATACAGCGAGTGCGGGAGTAAGAGCCTTAGACACGATCACCCTCCCCAAGAATACCGAGATTTGAGAAGACCGACCGTTGCGCCATCGATCGGGGCTCAGGCAGCATGAAGGGACGATTGCGGCCATCACACACGATGCCGCACTCTCCAAGATTGACCTCTCGCTCACACACCTTTCCAGCACCCGCGCCAACATCTACGGAGGAATGTACTGGCACCACACGCAGCATCCCCTTACCGGTACTAGGTGTAGCTAGCCACGTTACCTCTGCAGCCACAACGGAGCCGATCCGCTGCTCGTTCAAGAAAACAGTGGCCAACTCGCCCGAATAGTGACGCTTCGCCGGATACACCGGCACCACCGATGATCCCAGATATATCAGGCAGTCATTCTCAAAGATCTCTCGGGCGGCTTGCGGATGCACCGAGGCAAGAACGCCGAGATGGGGCATCATAAAGATAGAATCGACGGCGAGTTGCGTCACCCCCTGCAAGCCAAAGCCCTCAACAAGCATGAGCGCGGCTTGCATTCGTGATGGAGCATGACTGAGAACGCCACCTGAGCCAATAGCGACATCAAGCCTCATCAGGTCCACAAGTTCGTAGCGGTCTGAGGACTGCTTGAAGACATCGGCAATCCCCTTATCTCGCTTACCTTCGAGGCCGATCGCGAGCGAGCGGTGGTGATCAAGCGAGAGACGTAGCGCCTCACGACACACAGCTTGCTCAAGCCAGAGGTCCTCGACCGTTTGCGGTATCGAGGTAGGACGAATCATCTTATTTCGAAGTCGATCGCGGAGCTCTGTCTCACCCAACTCGAATGGTAGCCACCGCGCGATATTGGCGACCCCTGCCTCAACCAGCACGTTGGCAACCGAGTAGCTCATTCCTAAATTAGCGCTAACCGTTCGATTGAATGCGTGGATTCCCGCACGATCCACAAAGACCGAGAACACATCGGTCGTCGCTCCACCGATATCGACACAGAGCACATTTTGCCCGGTCTGCTCGGCATACATCTGGACGACGTCGCCTACAGCCGCTGGGGTCGGCATTATAGCCACCGGGCTCCAGGACATTAACTTTCCGTAGCCGGGCGAGTGGCTCATAACGTGCGAGAGAAAGAACTCATGGATCGCTTCCCGTGCTGGCCCAAGGTTCTCCCGCTCAAGGGTCGGCCTCACGTTCGGCACCACAACGACCTGCGCCTTTCTGGAGAGGATCTGCTCGACCTCCTCCGCGGCTTCGGCATTGCCGGCGTAGATAACCGGCAGCTTCAACGTATCCCCAAATCGTGGGCGGGGTGACGCGGCGACGAGAATCTCCGCCATCTCGACGACGTGACTCGTCGCCCCACCATCCACGCCGCCAGTTACCAGCACGATATCCGGCTTGATATGCCGTATCTTCTCAATCCGCTCATAGTCTTCGCGTCCATCATCCGCGGAAACCGACTCCATAACGATCGCGCCAGCGCCGAGAGCGGCCCGCTCCGCCGATTCGGTCGTGATGGTGTGAACAACTCCCGCCACGAGCATCTGTAGACCACCACCCGCCGAACTGGTCGAGAGGTAGAGGTCAATGCCTTGTGCGGGATCGTTATCGGTTACGACAAAAGGCGACTCCCCTTCCCTTACGATCGAACGCCCGCTCAACTCTTGAACTTCAGTAAAGGCGTTAACCGCGCCGATCGTGACATCCGCGGTAGGCTCCTCAACGGTCGTAGGGGCTTCACCTCGAAAGGTCTGGTGCCACCTATCCGGGCGTCGCTCAAAGAGCAAAGCCTTTGTGGTGGTCGAACCACAATCGGTTACGAGGACGGTCTTTAGGTCATTAGGATTGGTTTTCATGCGTTATCCAAGCCCCACAACACTACCGACCGCGGCGACCCAGTCATGCACGACAAACTGCACCCGTTCAACGAGAAGGGCCAAGCGAGCCATCACCGTTGAACCGAAGAAGGCTCCGAAACACACCATGAGAAGAGGTCGCCCCAAAGGGGCCATCTTACCCTGAAGCGACCCCTCTTTGCCGAACGTAAAGAAGAAGTAGTTGAGCACCAAGAGAAGAGTCGCGACGAAGAGGGCGTTGTTGAAGCTCTCCATGAGCGAGAGATTTCCATCAATAAAAACGATGAGCGGCTTGAAGCTGCTTGCGATCTGAGGCCCTGCCTCCGCGAAGAATCCCCGAATCGCCAAAGCCCCACTCGCGCCGAGGGTGAACCCGATCACGAGCTTCGCGAGCCAGGAATACCGCTGGGAATAGATGAAGTAGTAGAGACACCCGAACACCATCGGAATGAGGTAGAGCAGATAGAGCGGTTCATACGGCTCTGATTGAGTTCCATCGGGATACGTAACCACCGTGAGACCGAGCATCGGCTCAATAATGTTGGGCCACAGGAAATCTCTCACTATCAACATCGGTCCGAGACCGGAGGCGATACCGATGAAGAGATGCTCAAAGAAGCGGTAAAAGGCATTCTCCTTTATCAGGAAGCTGAAGATCGCGAGCGTAGCGAGCCCTCCAACGAGGACCGAGGCGAGAGACCAAGCTGAAGAGCTATCCATTTCTACCCCTCCAACGCTCAACGAACGGCACGATATTTCCAAACACGATCAAAAGGATGAGAACAATATGCGCGGCGCTCAATGCCGTATTGGTAACTAACAGCTCTTTATTCTCACTCTGCGGAAAATGCTCTTTCAGAATCTCCGAGTACCAGGCGGCACCAGCAATCCCCTCAAGAAGTCCCTTGATCTGACCTGAATCGAGAAAGATGTAGGCCTCAGGAATCGTGATAGAGGTACAACCATGAACGATCGTTGGCTGATATTCATTCTTCTGAAAGAACTGAATGATGTTGTCTAAGACGCCAATAAGACCCGTCACCTCACCCACGAGTTTTACCCGTTCAACACCACCGATCGAAGAGAAGGTAGGATAGTTCGAGATAGGCATGCCGTTTACGTCACGGCCGAGGAACTTTGAGATATCAGCGGCGTTTACCATCGACTGGATGAATATGGCTCCGCCCGGGCGAAACCCCGCGTTAATCCACGCCTCTCCATAGCTCCAGTGCTGGCCTGGAGACTCAGCTTCGAGGCGCTTCGCCACCTGGCTTGGAATGCTAGTGAGAAATCGTTCCGCCTGTTGATACTGAGAGAGAAGGATCACCGGTATTCTTCTCCGAAAAAGGTGTTCGAGAAGAACCTGCGCTTGAGGCTCATTCTCCGCTATCGTGTTCGGTCCGAAATCGAACCACACCATCGCGACCTCTCCTGGCTCCATACGAACCTTCTCGACAACGTCGTACATCCGCTCAGCGGAGACGAGGCGCGATGGTTTCTGAGAGATACCGAATACGATCGGAAGACCAACCGCGAGGATCATGATGAGATATATCAATCGACGTCCGCCCATCACTTACGCCCCGACGAGAAAGATTTCGATTCGATAGAGAGCCACATACGAATAGCGAGCATCAATCCCGCCACTCCCGCGCCGAGACGGATCGCTCGAAACGCCGCGCTATTCGGAACCTCTAGGAGCCACTGGCGAAGTGATGGCATATTCTCGTAGATCTCCTTTCCAAATGAGATCTGACCAAGCATCACGATCACCGCCGCCATCATCATCAGCCCGGATTCGACCGTCCGCACTCGAAACGCTCGATACGCCGCGGCCGCGATATAGACACCAAGCAACGCGAACATAGCGGACCCTAATTGATTGAACAGTCCGTCGAAGAGGAAATCGTACACCTTCTGGGAGGTGCTGTGCGCATCATGGGAGCGTTTAATGATAGAATAGGAGCTCGCGAGCTTTGCCGCGTCTTGAGAGAACTGCGTCAGGAGCGTCGCGTTGTCCTCTGTTAAACGCTCCCAGGAGGCCGCTCGCAACTCACCTAGTTTAACCCGCGCCGCCGCGAGACGCTCTCGAACCTCTCCGACAAGAACACTCGTTGCTCCATTCGTGCCAGCCTCAACCGAGAGGTTTGTGTGAGACTCAATCAATTCCGTACGCTCATCTCCGTATCGAACGAGAGCGGCGATACGCTGAGCGAGAGGTGGCACCACTCGATCCGTTGGAGGGGTCCTCGCGTCATCTGTGATGCGAGTCGCGAATTCACCAAGAACTTGAACGGAACTAATGTCCCTTGAGTTCCGAGTGCTCTCAATCCACTGCACCGCGGTAGCCGAGATAATCGCGGCGAGTCCAACGAGGAGCGCAAAGCTATTAAACCATCCAGGACGTTGAAAGACGACGCGAGAACCGTGAGCGCGAACGATATTGAAGATACCGAGGCCAACGGCCATGGCCCCGATGACGATGAACCCGTTTGAGATCTGCTCATGGTGAGCCTTCATCCCGATAGCGGTCACGGCGCTCTCAGGAAGGACGAAATAGAGAAAAAAGTAGACTCCTCCGAGAAAGGTAAAGATCCGCATGAGCTTCGCTCGTGAGTCACTTGATTGCGGTGTTACCATGTGAGCGCACCCCAGCCAGCGGATAATAGTTTATCGGGCATCCACGTGGTGAGACCCGGATACCATGCTTGAAGGGTCGCCAAGACAACCCCAACAACGATCAGTCCAACAAAGAGAAGCTTCAATCGATCCTGAGCCGCAAGGGTGGCGACCTGGACGGGCTCTCTGCTTAGGTACGCGGAGGCCCCGAAGAGTTCCTCTCCTATAAGGGTATAGTCACACGTGCAGATGAAGAACGCGATCTGCTCGGGGCTCACGCTCGCCGCGACCTGCTGAGCGCCCACTTGCTGCCCAGCTTCAGCTAACACGAGCGCCTCCGCCGCGAATGCGCCAAACATAAACGCGGCTCCCGCGTTTTCCCGATGAATGAGCCCCATATATCCCGACGCGAACGCGAACTGCTCACTTGAGAGAAACTTGATACCATCAGGATCGAAGGAGCTTCCCCTGCCTACGTCCCGGTACGCCTCTCGAACGGTGTCCTCCACGAGCGCCATCGCCTCTGGGGAATACTGCGGCACGATCAATTTAAGTTTGTATTGCGCAACCTTTCGCGCGACCGCATGAAGCACTCCGAGACATGCGTACAAAACAGGGCCAATCTCTGTGAGAGCGGTAGTGAATACCACAGGTCGACCTAACTCGGCGCACCGACCAACGGCGCCTTCAACGGCATCGACCCCTGGAATGCGGCGGATGAAGTGCTGATATCCACCCCCAACGCGCTTCAATTCGCGATAGAGCAGGAGCCCAGCAATCAGGAGGATAACGAGTACCCCGGGTGTAATGTGCTCAAGACCGCTCATAGATTATCAACGCTCTTTCCACTGTCGCGGGTATCCTCAAGGGCTCGAATTAACACCTCTGTGTCATCAGATGACTGGAGGGCGCGCTTGAGCGCCGGCGCTAAGGAGCTGCCGAGCAAGGTATGAAGGAGCGGCTCACTCATGCCGTAGAGCTCCCGCAAACATCCGACCAGGGGCTTACACATCTCTAAGAGGAAGATAGACGGCTCCACCATGCGTCGTTTGACGATAGCATCGACGAGCGGTTGCAACTCATGTTTCTGGCCTATTTCCACGGAGTTACAGTAGTAGAAAACGCTTGAAGGGAAAAGGACGATTGTGAGGGGTGGGGGTGGATTCATTGCGGAAGAGGCTCCTAAAACGTGAACCCCGAACGACGGGAGGGCGACCGTCCTCGGTCGCCGGAATCTTGCGCATCGCAGTCGACCTTCGCCTCACGCAACCACTCGGCGGTCGGGGACGACCGCCCTCCCATTTCCGGACCCCATATGGAGAGCCCCTACTCCCCCACCTTCCGCTCCAACGCCTCACGTTTCCGTCGAAGTTCGGCGAGCTCTTCCTTAAGGAGGTCGAGGTGCTCGTACTTGGTAGCCTCAATCAGGTCCTCCTTCGCCTGGAGCTCCTTCGATGCTCCATCAAACGCCCCACCCTCTTCCGAAGCTTTAAGCTCCGTGGAGAGGGTATTGAGGTAGGTGGATAACTCCGCCTCTCGTTTTTTAAAGTTGGGTGGAGTCTCGCGACTCTTTAAAGCCTGTTGTCGAGCTTCAGCGAGGGAGATAGAAGCGACCAGACCAGCGTTCTCGTCCTTCGCCGCTCGCAACTCCTCATCGGTATCGATGATCTTCCCGACGCTTGAAAGGGTATCAGCCTGCTGCTGGATCTTTTTCAGTCGCGACCTCTGTTCGTTGGCCTGCGTATCCCACTTGTGCAGCTCCGCCTTCTGCTCACCAAGCCGGCGCTTGAGCTCCGCAACATCAAGGAGCACCGCTGGCTCAAGGCGCACGTCCCTTATCTCGCGAACGGAGGAGCCGATCTCCCCTGTTTTTGCCTTCAACGTGAAGATAGCTTTGTAGGGTCCACCGTCGATCGGAAGGGTCACTCGTCCCACTACCATGACAGAGGAGGAGCCGGCCTGCACAACAGTGGCGGCCGGCACGACCGCCACGACGGTGTCTCCCTGGGAGACCACCACCACCGCTTAATCAGGAACAGCGGCGAACTCAACGACCTGCGCCACTGTTACGGGAGCGGGAGCCGCAAACGCTCGAGGGACGTTCGCCACTACAAGCGCGACGAGGCACGATACGAGCTTACTGGAGTTCATGATAGAAGGCCTCCTCGCTCTCACGCTCCGCCTCTCGCCCCCGATATTGAGGACCTTCGGTTAAATTTCGAATGAGGCCGCGCTCATCCGCTATCTGATCTTGCAGCGCTTTCACCTTTAACGCGCGCTCATATGCCGCGTCGAAATTCCCTGAAACATCGGGCGCGGCAATATGCAACGCTTGTTCGATCCATCGGCCCTCACGGGCGATACTTTCTCGACTTAACTCAACGAGACGGCCTTCACTCGATACGCGCTTACTAATATCTATATTTCGTAGCAGCTCATCCAATTCGCCCTTCTTCGCCGTGTTTTTCGCTCGCAACTCTTCAAGCGCGGAAGCGGTCGACGATAGGCGAGAATTGGCGGCTTTCTGTAAGGAGTCCCCCTCAACGGCATACCGATGCAATTTCTCTATCCTGCCCTCATCGGTGTCATATGAGGTTTTTACCTCCTCGATCTTCGTCTCAACGGAGCGCAAGGCCTGCCACGTGGTTACCCACTCCACGAGATCATCTCTCTCTATCTTTTCAAGCGCTGGTATATCATAACGCTTCAATTCCCATGTTCCACGCGCGGCCGTTATCGGGTCGGTATAGTCGCCTTGATAACTTCCACTGTCATCTTCCCGTCCAATAACGCGGAAACGCCGCTCGGAACCGGAAACGATCAGGGGAAGCCGTGTCTTACTTGAGGGCTCAACGATAACTCCTCGCTGCGCTGGAAAGCCCGGCGCGCCAACCGAGACAAAGATGTCAGAACTTCCGACCGACGACTCAACCCACCACGGAATCGGCTGTCCTTGATCGCTCGGAATAAGGGTACCCGCGTATACACCGGGTCGAAGCTGCGGAAAGGTGCGATTGAAGTCACGCACGACCACGAAACCGCCTCCGATAAGGGCGAGGATTCCAACGCAAAGGATAAAGATAAGGATCCGACGCATGGCGGTACTGTACAGGAGCTAGGGAAGCGAGGCAAAACCCCTCCCTTCTGCGAAAGCGGATTACTCCGCCTCCCCATGGTGGGCTTGCGTCGCTGCCGGCTTGCGGGAGCCGACTACCTTGGCTGGAGTGCCCACGACAACTGCATAATCCGGCACGTCCTCCTTCACGAAGGAGTGAGCCCCAACAACGGCATGGGCACCGATCTTCACCCCATCCATCACGGTAACCCGAGCGCCTAACCAGGCGTGAGCTCCAATAGAGACACCACCTCTAATCTCCATCGGCTGTTCAATAAGGGGAGAGTCCTCTCCGCCCCCGGTGTGATTACCGGGTCCAACGTAACAATACGCACCTATGAGTACGCTTTCCCCGATATCAACGCGGGACTGCGTGGCAATGCGGCAATATGAACCGATGTTACATCCATCCCCGAGGGTGATGTGTCCGTGCTTGGCGGCGATCGTGGAGAGCCTTCCGATACTCACCCTGTCCTTGATTGTAATTGAGGCATCGTCTCCTCGCACATCAAGCGACGCGCCATCATCGATCAACACACCGCTACCAAGCGAGATCTGGCGAGGTATACGCACCAAGACGCCACGCCCGAGAGCGGGCCGACGCCCACACGATTTCAAGAGTCCGGGATATACCAACGCGCGGCTCGCGAAACCCAAGAGCCCCGGAAGGTTACCAAAGATAAGCTGCGCCGCTTCGTAAGCGATAAAATAGAGGGTCGATGCCTTTCCGACGGCGAGACGACGGTATGCGGCGAGCCCCGAACTCTTCGTGTCGGTTAGCTCCTTTTGTTGAGGGGTCATCGCTGGGGTTGCTGACATAACATTCTGTACGGGAGAGTAGTGGAAGCGAGCGTATCATAAGGAATGGAGTCCCGGATATTCCTCCGGTTAAGGAGCCTCTCCGCAGCCCCTCCCGGTGCTCGCTCAGCAACAAATACCTATCCCTTTCAGGTGGTTAGCGAACACCTGGCGAATTTTCCCCACCAGAGCCTCTTTCCTCGTAGCTGACCTGATGTTTGCCAATTCCAACATGCGGTTCCGGGCTAATAGCGATTTGCGGGACATCGACTTATTATATAGTAATAGGGGCTACGGTTTTCACACCGCCCCTTGCAGATGTACCGATGGAGTTCACATGGTTTATTCGGCTGACCAATCTGGGTTTTTCACCACCACACTTGAGAGCGCGCTCGGGTGGGCACGAAAGTATTCCCTCTTCTCCTACCCCTTCGTGACCGCGTGCTGCGGCATGGAGTTCATGTCGGTAAACTGCTCGCACTACGACACCGATCGTTTTGGCGCGGCGCTTCCCCGCTTCACCCCCCGTCAATCCGACCTTCTGTGGGTTGTAGGCACCGTAAATCACAAACTCGCCCCTGTGCTCCTTCGGGTATACGAGCAGATGGCGGAGCCTAAGTGGGTTGTCGCCTTCGGGGCGTGCGCGTCATCCGGAGGATTCTACGATAATTACACAACGGTAGCTGGTATCGATAAGATCATCCCGGTCGATATGTACATCCCCGGATGTCCACCACGTCCCGAGACCGTTCTCGACGCTCTCATGCATCTTCAAACGGACATTCAACGCTCGAAGCAGCAGATCGTTCACTCCCAGGGCGGCATGCAACACCATCCAGACCTTCCACCGCTTCTCGGACAGCCGATCGACACGCGGCTTTCGAAGCCGGTATAGGGAGGCTGAGCAAAACCCCACTGTCGCCTGCTTTTGCTCAGCAGGGGCACTGTGCCTGGAACTGTCCGATCCTCAAGCTCCTCTCGATCGACCTCCGCCGGCCTGAATCCAAGAGACTACCTCGTCTATATGGACAGGCTTAGCGAAGAACGCCTGAGCCCCAAGCCCAGCCAAGTGATACAGATATTCATCCGATGAATCTCCACTCACGATAGCGACTCGCGGCGCTCGGGGAAGTGCCGTCACTATTGGTAACAGACTCTCAGCGCCACCGTCGGGCATATGCGCGTCACAGAGAATAGATACAACGTCGTGCTCATGAAGGGTATCTAAGAGCTCTCGCACCCCCTCAACGTGCTGGACCACAAAACCACAGGAGCTCAGAACCTTGGCGAGAGATGCCCCGTGCTCTTTGTCGTCATCGACAATACACACATCTACCGCTTGCGACATGCCTGGCGCTCGCACGCCACCATCCGCCACCTCCAGCGCCGGCGGTTCATAAGGAGCTTCGCCACGAGGCAACGTCACCGTCACACACGTCCCCTCCCCGCTTGCGGAGAGTATCGAAACATCTCCCCCGAACGAACGAGCTCGATGCACACAACTTTGCAGCCCAACGCCCCAGCCAGAAGCACCCCCGGGAGACACAACATCCCCTCGCTGAAGCGCTTCAAGAGTCGCGCGAGGAATACCGGGTCCGTTATCCCGCACCGAGACAACGACACTCTCCTTACCTTCTTCGATCCGTATTACTATCTGAGAGTGTGGCGCGTACCGCCGAGCGTTACTGACGAGATTCGTTACGATTCGTTCAAGATCGAGCGCCGGAAATCGCGCATAAAACGAGCGATATTCAACATCGATCGTCAGCATAGATCTCTCATGCTCCGAGTCGTGCCTTCGGCGCACTCGAGAGAGAACCTCTCTGACCTCACAACAAGACATGGGAGAGCTGCGTACTGAACGAGGAGAGCCTTGCGAGAGGATCTCCTCAAGATACTGAAGCTCCTTGCGCATCGACGGAATAGCCTCCGCATCCCCCTCGAAACGAGTGAGGTATCGTAGAACCCCAAGCGGGGCGCGGGCGTCATGGAGCAGCGACAACATCTCGGTGACCTTTTGCTTTAAACGGTCCTGCTCAGCCGCCGAACGCTGAGTGGCCTCAATAATCTCGCCGTACCACAAGAGCCACTCACTAACCTCTCTCGCTAGACCCTCGGCCATGGCGACCAAACCCGGATGAGCACAACCAGACAAGCCAAGCCAGAGGGCAGCATCGGCCCCGGATTCGAGGGAATTCGGCAACTCAACACGGGCGAGTGCCGAGGTTCGAAATCTCGCGTCGAGGAACCTCACGGTGTCCAATGCGTGATCGCGAACCCGACACATAAACCCACTATGATTTCCCTCAATCAACATTCCAAGGAGCGTTTCAGCAGGTAGCGTATGATGCTCGTGGGAGCGGCCAACGAAACAAGAGCCATCCGTCCGCTTTATCACTATCGCCATCGCCGCCACGTCAACCTCAAGGGAGTGATGAAGCTCCCACATGGCACGATGAAGGAAACTCTCAACATCAAACGGACCGACGCCACAGCAGAATGTGAGCGCCCGACTCAGCGCGAGGTGGGTTGAACGCATTAGGCCGCCTCCTCCAGAGAGGGTCGTCTAAGCAACCTACGCACCTGCGCCGTAAGCACCCGCGGATCCTTTCCCTTGGAAACAAACGCGTCGGCGCCACTAGCGAGCAACTGAAGCTCAGCATCGACATCATCATCAGAGGTGAGCATGACGACAGGGATCTGCTTGAAGCGCTCATCGTTCTTAAGTCGGGCAAGAAGCTCTCGCCCGTTCATAACCGGCATATGAAGATCGCAAATGATGACCTTCGGCATCACCGCGCCAGCGCTCTCCAATTTCTCGAGAGCGCGCACTCCGTTATCAGCGAAAAACGGGAGCACCTCCTCACGACGAAGCAATCGTTCAAGGACGCGACAGAACATCGGATTATCATCAACAACGAGCACCGGATGGCCGCGCGAGCCCTCCTCGACGAGATAGGCATCAGAGACACCTCCACGAGATCCCGCTAGGACGAGGGACGAAGCTTCCCCCTCCTGACGCCGCGCGCTATCCAGTCCGGCTTCTTGTCGCAGTGCCAGCGACGCCCCCCAGGACAATCGAAAGTTAGAAACGCTCCCGAGAGAACGGAGTACAATATCGCCGTACTCCTCTGAGCGTAGAACACCATCTTCGAGGGAACAAAGATAGCGCAGGAGATCCTGAACAACCTCCGCGCGAATCCCTCCGGTAGCCGTTCGGCCATGTGAGGTCACAAACTGGTAGCGAGTTTTGCCATCAACGGTAAGGACCTCCACTGAGGAGGCGCCATGCGCTGCCGCCTCCCGCACGATGATCTTAAGAATCTTTCCACTCACCTCTTGTCGTCGCTTTGCTTCACGCGCGGCACTATTGCTCTCGTACTCAATCAACATTCGCTCAGAGGTATCAAGGGACCTCGAAATATCGGTCCACGAAGCCAGGGAAACGGGGATAGTAGGCACATACACGGAGAGGCCTCTCACCTCCGCTGGATCAACCGCCGCGATTCGAATGACTTCCCCTTCATCAGTGATGAGGGTTGCTCCGACGCGACGCAATTCCCCCAAAATAGCGCGAGCTCGCTCACCAAATCGAGTGACATCCAGAGAGGCTAAACGCTCCTCCAGCGGCACTCCCATGCACTTCGCCGCCTCCTCAAAGAACTCACGTTCACTGACACCCACCCACGCCGCGGCGAGCACCCCCCATTGGCGCCTATCATGAGAGGACGCGACCACCTCTCTCATGACCTTCCGAGGGACGAGATCGTCCAGCGCGCGTACGAGAGATGGAAGCGCGCCCGTTCGCTTACTCATGGGACGTTTCCTGGTTAAGGCCACCAATGATTGGAGAACGCCCCTCATAACATCACCTCCTGTCGAGCAAACGAGATCGCGGCGCGCGAGACTTGATACGGACGCCCCGGCTCCAGCGGTCGCCACATATCAGCCCCCACGGCGACCCCCGTTACTACAAGCCGGTCCGCAAACCCCTCCCCACGCCCCAACGAAACACCCTGAGCGCCGTTCCGCTCCGCCTCAAGAGGAACGGTTAGCGACAGCTCACCGCTCGTCGATCCTCGCGTGTCACACTCACTCCATATCGGCGATTCGAGTCGCCCGGTGCTAGAATTAACCGAAAAGATCCAAAAACAGGCCTTTGAGGCGACCGGACCGGCCTTGAACACGCCCCGCTCAGCCTCAGCGAGAGCTCGTTCGGCGATAAGCGTTATCTCGCGCCGAAGGGAGGTGATATCAGCTTCGAAGCGGCCGTTATTCCCGTCGGGCATCCAGCGAAGGCCCGATACTGAAACCTCCCGCAGGACATCATGGGGAACACGGGAGAGAACGTTGAGGTCATTCACACTCGCCATAGCCGAGAGCCCCGTCAACGCAACCGGAACCAGAGCAACGATCCAGAGAGCTCCCTCTAACAGTCCCATTCCCCTCTCAGTACGCGACCGATCTTTCATACTACCTCGCTACCACCGTATGTCCCTGAACGTGGCGAAGAAGGGCGACCTCAAAGGAGGAGGACCGCAACTCCTCATCCGACATCCGAAGCAACGAGCTTCGACCACGAGAGCCTACCGCAACGTTCGACACCTCATCGGGGGATTGATCTACGAGGATACCGACGCTCCGAACGCTCGTGCCCTGCGTCCCAGTATTCCGTTCCACGAGCGCCGCGGTGTTTGAGAACAAGTCGACGTTTGAACTGTGGTTAGAGGCGACCATTATCAACGTCCTTCGCTCAACGACGTTGACTTCGGATGCGTTGAGCAACAGCCGTGCTATCTGATGCGCAAAGGTCAGAGACTCGGGTAGATAACGCCGAGACATCCCTTGAATGCTCTCGACCCGGCCGAGGGAGGAATCCGTAGCGGGACACCTCGGAAGATCGTCCCCTTCATAGAGTATATCGAGCTCCTGAGCCGTGCCGGGGAAAACGACGATCTCGATCCGTGCCATTCCCTCATCTCGCAAACGTTTACCTAATCGCGATACAGCTTGAGTTCGAGCTCTCAAGCCATCCGAGTCGCAGGGATTCGCCCCCGCCTCGATTGAACGATCGAGGACGATCAGAGCAGAGGCGCGAGGTCGACGAACACGCGAGGATACCACGAGGGGGATACCTTCCGATGCACCGCCGGTCAGCCACGCTGCCAATGACCCAATCGGAACCTGGTACGCGCCCCGTACAACTCCCTCCAGGACGGGCCCCTGCTGCTTGATCTGCACACTAAGGTCCGCTAGCTGATATCCGAGATCGGTAACACGCTCGCGCAA
>JAIXPR010000183.1 GCA_027486155.1 Pseudomonadota bacterium
CCACCCGGAGGGCCCGTCTCCCGACGGGCCGGAACCCGCACGGATATCGCGGAACCTACCCGGCCTGTAAGGATACGGGCCTTCCGGTCCGCCGCGTCCCACTACATGCTCTTTGATTAAGATGGTCGCCCTGAGAGCTGGTGAGAGTGTTAGAACCTGTGAAATCGATCTATAAACACATCCATGCGCAGCGTATTCATCCAAAAACCCCTTGAGTTCAGACTAGAAGTTCCCCTTGAGGCCGCCATCCAGGGCGAGCCGGTACCGTGCACCCTCACGGTTAAGAACCACGGCGCGGAGCCGAGCCCCCTTCCCCAATTCTCGCTGATTCTGGGGCTCGGGGTACTTAAAAAGGTGAAGGCGAAGACAGAGGATGCTTTCGAGATCCTGGATCGGGCGCAGCTTGACCAAGCGCAGGTAGTATTGCCGGGCGAACAGGTTGTGAGCTCGTGGGAGTTTACGCTGGATCTCAACGCGCCGATCTCCGATAAAAATCAGACGCCGTTTCTCCTCTATGGGAATGGAGACTCTCCGGCCGATCTCGGTCAAATTCCTCTCACCGTTACGATGCATCCTCACGTCAGAGCGGTCTTCGACACATGCGAGACGGTCTTCAGTCTCATCAACAAGGGTGAGACATGGAAAGATGGGCGCACCATCGTTAAATACAAAGCTCCCGATCTTCGGAAATTCTCACTCGTCGATGAGATCCTGATCGGTGTTCGTTTTGTCGAGGATTCACTTGAGCTTGTGTACACCTTCAAGGTCAAAAAGATCGACGCGACGGCGACGACGTTGAATTTCAAAAAGGGTAAGGCTGAGGTCACGCAGACGTGGGCATCTCAGGACTACCTCTTTGGCGGCGGATTTATTCGCCAGGAGTTCATTGAGAAGATGCTCGATGAAGCGTTCTCGGTGGTCGCGACGGGGTTTTAGGCTCTTCGTTCGAACGTGCGGCCTTGGGAGGGCGGCCATTCCTGGCCGCCACACACTCACGCATCGCAACGGGCGTTGCGAACAATGGCGCTCAGGAATGAGCGCCCTCCCAAGGGGGGAGTTCCATCGCATGAGCCATAAGCCCCCTACCTCATCACCCTATTAACCCCTGCCACAAGCGCCTCAAGCGCCGCGTGCTCCGTGTTCGCGTCGATGCCAACACCGAAGGCCGATCGAGTCCCTGATGAGACCTGGACGTACGCAACTGCTTCAGCGTTTGAGCCTTCACCGCGGGAGTGCTCATGAAACGATTGAACGTCAAATGAGTAGCCCAGCTGCTTAAGGGCGTTAGTGGCTGCGTCGATCGGTCCGTTGCCGGTTCCGGTAACAGTTTTCATTTCTTCGCCACGCGCGGACACCTCAAGATATGCCTTCACCTTTATCCCATCGCGGGTGAGTGTGTAGTTCTGCAGGTGAAGCTCTCCAGCTGGCTCGATGTATCGTTCTCGGAAGAGCTTCCAGACTATCTCAGGCTCAAGCTCCTCCTTCGTATGCGCGTCGCTCCATTCCTTGGCCATCTCGCCGAGGTCCCCAAGCATCGCTCGAGGAACTTCGCATCCAAATTTTGTCTCCAAGCAGAACGCGGTGCCATGTTTGCCGGATTGACCGTTTAGTCGAATCGCTTCGTATTCCATGCCGAAGTCCGACGGATCGACACCCAGATAGGGAACACGCCATAAAGGTTCGTTCGTCTCCTCCTGATGCTTGAGGCCGGGCGCGATCGCTGCTTGGTGCCGCCCGGAGAACGCCGTGAAAGCCAGCTCCCCCACAACGTGTCGTGGTGGAACCTTCATCCCGGTGAATTTCTCGTACTGTTGTGTCATCCATGGAATGTCGGAGAGGTCTATCTCCGGATCGATCCCCTCTTTGAAGAGGTTTACCGCCACATTAACGAGGTCCAAGTTCCCGGTGCGCTCACCGTTACCGAAGAGCGTTCCTTCGACTCGCTGAGCCCCTGCTTGAATTCCAAGCTCGGTCGCCGCGACGGCGGTACCGCGGTCGTTGTGATTGTGGAGGCTCAGGATAACCTGATCTCGTCGCGTTATGTGTCTACCCATCCACTCGATCTGATCGGCGTAGATGTTTGGTCGTGAGAGCTCAACGGTCGCTGGCAGGTTGATAATAACCTGTTCGTGACTTCCTGGATCCCACGCGTTCACCACCGCGTTGCACACCTGAAGAGCGAACTCCATCTCCGTACCAGTGAAGCTCTCCGGCGAGAATTGAAGCTGGACGGGGAAGTCCACCTTGGCGGCGAGCCGGCGCACTAATTTTGTCGAGTCGACCGCGGCTTTCATTACCTGGTCCTTTGTCATCTTGAAGAAGATCTTTCGTTGATCAATCGACGTCGGTCGATAGATGTGAACGATCGCTTGGTGAACCCCCTTGAGGGATTCGAAGGTTTTTTTGATCAGATCCTCTCGGTCCATCGTGAGAACCTGCGGGATGACGTGCGATGGGATGTGTTTCCCTTCGATCAACAGGCGGATGAAGTCGTACTCCTCGCGATTCGCCGCTGGGTACCCTACTTCGATCTGTCTAAAGCCGACCTTCTTGAGAACGTCGAAGAAGCCCGCCTTTTCATCCACGGTCATCGGCCGAGGGAGTGCTTGATTTCCGTCGCGAAGATCGACCGCGCACCAGGCCGGCGCTTTCTCGATGACTTTGTCTGGCCAGGTGCGAAAAGGAAGCTTGAGCGGAAAGCGCTCGCTGTAGGGAACGTATTTCCCGGGGGGTGGTGCCGTTGGTGAACGGTCGTCCGTAGCGATAATTCTCTGAGATGCGGAGCGTTCCATTGTGTATCCTTTAACCAAAAAAGTTTCCCTAACGGCTCAAATGCACCGCCAGAACTCGATGGTTGCCATGGGTAGATGTGATGAGGAAGGTAAGGGAGACGATAAACGCCATCTCTACAAAGCCGAACCGCCCTCGTGCGGGCTACCGACTTCTTCGAGTTCTAACGGCTCTCTTAAGCAGTTAGAGGCTGAAGGGCCAAGCAACCCCACGGGGCTCTCTAAGGAGCCCTAGTAGCGATAAGCTAAGTAGGGTTGTTGACTTCGTCATGCCATATCAGGTTTGCCAGAAGTGCGCGCTGGAATCAAGTGGAATTCTGATGCGGGCAGATCGGAACAGGTGTCTACGCCCGATATCCGACCTGGGAGGGCGACCGTCCCCGGTCGCCGGAATGTTCATGCTCGCGACGGACCTTTGCCTGGCGTAATCGCGCGGCGACCGAGGACGGTCGCCCTCCCGGCGTGTCCCTACCTCGGCCCCTGACACACGAAGAACAGCTCCTCCGTCTCCTCCGAGGGCTTCTTGCGGTCTGGATCGACGAGCGTTACGCGCTTGAAGTAGTGTGAAAGCTCTTTGAGGATCTGCGGTGTTGGCACCACAAGCTCAGGGATAAGCACCTCGTGATTTCGATAGAGCTCCCCCTTCTCCCGTTTGAGCAAGCGAAGGTTGACGAGGTAGCGGTAGCGGCGGGTGCGCTGAACATCAACGATCGAGATCTCGTTCTTCATAATCTCGGCGAACACCGGCTCCGTGGCGTAACGCTCCATCTTGGTCTCGGTGTTCACGTCGAAGATAAAGACCCCGCCTTGGTTTAGGTGCTTGTGGGCGTTTGCGAAGACCCGTTTCCACGCCGCGAAGCTCGTAACGTGATTGATAGTATCAAAAGGACAGATTATTGCGTCGTACCGCTCCTCGAACGAAAAGCG
>JAIXPR010000246.1 GCA_027486155.1 Pseudomonadota bacterium
CTGCGCTACTTGTTTTCACATCCGGCACTACGGGAAACCCAAAAGGAGTAATTCTCGGCCACTCCGGATATTGCGGCAAATTAAGGCAATTCGACTCCGTTATTCCGATGGTTGAAGGGATGACAACGCTCCAAATGCTTCAGTTGACCTTTAGTTTCGGGCAGTGGACCTCCTTTCTGACGTTAGCGAAGGGTGGAACCCTCGTCCTACATGAAAGATTCTCCGTGGAGGAGGCGCTCGTCGCATTTTCTACGATTTCAGTGGATTGGTTCCCTGTGGTTCCTTCGATGATACGGATGCTGAAGAAAGCTATTGAGGAACGGCCGGATTTTGCGCCATCGGCGGAGAAGATGAGAAAAGCCGGAAGTCCGCGTATTTTTATGGCGGGGGGAGAGCCCCTTCCTGGTCCGCTGGGACAGGCTGTTCGTCAAACTTTTCCGCGTTCCGGAATCGCCGATGTGTATGGCCTGACCGAGACCAATTCCGCGGATTTCATCCTAACGCCTGAGGATTATGACGCACATGCAGGTACGATAGGGCGTCCATCGCCAGGAGTCCGATTCAAGCTCGTTGATCCGGAGGGGCAAGTCGTTCCTGATGGCGAGCCTGGTGAGTTGTGCGTCGATACGCCATTCATCATGAGAGGATATTTAAAGGAACCTCAGGTTACTGCCAACGCGATGCTGGGGGCCTTTCTAAAGACGGGGGACCTCGGCGTTCTTGAGCCTTCCGGCTGTGTTCGACTCATCGGCAGAAGTAAAGATATCGTGTGTCGAGGTGGGATGAAGATATCTCCGCTGGAGATCGAGGATCAATGCTGTCTGCATCCAGACGTTAGCGGGGCCGCCGCGGTGGGCGTACCAGACTTGATGTATGGAGAGGCGCTTCACGTTCTTGTGACACTGAAGCCGGGCGCAGCTGTTAATTCGGAAGAGGTTCGGCAGTGGTTAGTAGAGAGGGTCGAAAAATTTAAAGTTCCAGATAAGATTCACCTGGTCGAGTCTCTTCCTCAAGGTGGAACTGGCAAGCTCGACCGTAAATCGGCACGCGAGCAATTAGCTCAGATGCAGTGAGGCTGACATGCGAGTGTTAGCTGGTATTTCTAGTTCATACCTCAAAAACAAGGGGGAGCTTGAAAAGCTGCTCCAGTTTGAGCCAGAGGTTGTTGAATTCTACAACTACAAGTCCTCGGAGATACCCCGTCTGAGAGATTTTACACGGGACCATCACGTGCGCCTAACTTTGCATAATCCGGTTCCGTTCGATCGTCCCTATCCGTTGACGCGTTTTTGTCCGAGTGGTCCGGACCCCGATGAACTTGAAGACGCAGTGCGAACGACATGCGCCACCCTGGAGTGTGCCGCTGAATTGGAGGCGTTGTATGTGGTAGTTCATTATCCGACGCCATATGTTCGTTCCGAGGCCTCGATTGCCGAAGAAACGATACACGCTTTTTTTGATCCAGTGTGTCGTCGTGCAGAGTCTCTTGGTGTTGACGTCGCGTTAGAGAACCTCTCCGCGCATCCTTCCTTTTATCTAGCGGAGCACTACCAGTCTTTAAGGAAGTGGTATCCGTCTCTGCGCTTTTGCCTCGATCTTGGACACGCCCATCTGCTGTCATCGTTTACACCGCTTGGCAGCTTCATTGAGGTGCTAAGCGATGCAATCGTTGGATGTCACGTGTACAACACGACTCAGCTCAGGTACGGCCGCTACGGTCATGAGCCTCTATTGCCGAGTGCGCAGAGTGTTGCGGATGGATGGATTGATCTGAACGAAGTGGAGACATTGTTGTCTCGCTGCGGAGAACTTAAGGCTCTCATCTTGGAGATAAACGAGTCCGAGGCGATCGACAGCGATGCCGCCCGACACGAGTTCCTAAAATTTGTAAGGCGAATAAACCACCAAGGAGGCAAGTAGTCTATGGTACCAACACAAGAAACTCTCTCGATAGTCTGCGGGCTCGCGCTCATGTCCGATCGAAGCGCCGCCATTCAACAAAGCATAGAGATTACCGAAAGGTTGTTGCTAGAAACCGGTAAGGGGCTTCAGCTGGGAGATTGTGATCTGAGCGACATGGATCTCTCTGGTTTCGACCTCCGTGGCGCTAATCTCAATCGCGGTCGGCTGTACGGCACAAAGTTGGTTGGATGCGACTTACGGATGGCCTCTCTCATCTGTCCCGGCCTCGAGCGTACAAATTTTTCGAAGGCGAACCTTCAAGGTTCCTATCTTCATGCGCTTGCGGCTCAGGTTTGTAATTTCAGCGGAGCCAATCTTTCCGGCATTGTGGATGGGGCCGGTAGCCTGTTTCATGGATGCAACATGAGCCAGGTACGTATGTCTGCGTCATTATTAGCCGGCGCTTCTTTTTACCAATGCGATCTGACGAAGGCGGATTTTTCCCACGCACAAATGCAGGGAGCGATGATCAACGAATGCCTCCTCGAAGACTCAATCTTTGATAATGCGCTATTAGCTCAGGCGGTTGTCACGAAGTCGAGAATGTCTCGGGCGTCTCTTAGAAACATCGCGGGCGAGGATTTTACGCTCCAAAGGCTAACTGGTTGTGATGGTCTGGTTCTCGATGGAGCTAATTGCGCCGGACTCC
>JAIXPR010000223.1 GCA_027486155.1 Pseudomonadota bacterium
CGCGAGGACGCGGGCCCTACCATCCGCCGTATGAATCAACGGTAGGGCCCGACTCCTGGCGGGCCGTATGACAACTGGAGGTATCATCACTTCATCGACAAACGATACGGCCCGCGAGGACGCGGGCCCTACCACCTACCGCATCGATCATCCGGTAGGGCCCGACTCCCGGCGGGCCGTATGACTACTGGAGGTATCTTCACTGCATCGACAAAGGACACGATACGACCCGCAGGGCCGCTAGAGACCAAACGTATTCAGGCGGCGGGAACGAACCAAGCCTCTCCTAACCGCGAAAGCCGATCCTTGGCCGCACTACCGTAACAGCGCTTGAAAGAACGGCCGACTTTCGGCGAGTAGCTTCCGGGTTCGATTCGCGCCCAACGTGCCCTGGAAGGATCTGCCCATTCCTATCCCGAGCTTTCTTTGCAGGGCTTTGAGTGCCCTTATACTTACGGTCTTTGGACGCCCACTTAAACGGGAGCGATCGCTGCTGATTGAGGAGATGAGCGACTCCATAGAGGTTTCGACTACACTCCGCGCGTGCTGGATTCTATATATTTTTGTGAGAAGCTTAGCGCCCTCGAGGCGGGTAGCCGCGTTGTCGATATCACTTTGAGTCGGCGGTGGGGTAAAGGCAAGCTCAAGCTTAGCGAGGATCGTGGACACGAGATAGCGCACTCTCGTCGGGGGATTGAGAGTGGCTGTAATAAAGGGGTCATAGGAGGCCACCTCCGAGAAGATACCTGGGTATGTATCGCTGGCGCACCGAGCACCCCTGCTGACCACACCGATCTGTTTTACGGTGCCGTTGAGGGTCGCGACGAGAGGTCCCCCTGAGTCTCCATAGCAGGCGCCTTTAGCCCCGGTTCCTTGGGAATCCGAGGCGAGTACAGCGGCGCACATATTATCCTTCGGGATGAAACCAATGCCCAGCCTGGCCTTGCATTGCCTGTCGGTAAAGACCGATAGCTCCGCCTTGCGCAGTAGCTCTGGATTGATGCCAAATTCGATCTCGTCGACATCAGCGTTGGTGGCACCCCACCCGATAACCGTAGCGGTTCCGACGCCGCTCGCCAACTTCTTTTCAGCGAGAGAGGCCGTCGGAAGGGGGGAAACGTCATCAATTGGCTTACTCAACCTAAGCAAGGCGATATCATGCGTGATTGTGGTTCCGCGTGGAGGCAATACTATCTCGGAAACCTGGCGGGTTTTGCGACCTGTAAGGCTCGAGCGTGACCCATAAGAGACAAAAAAATCAAAAGGTGGGAAATCGGGAACAGGCGGATTTTCATTCTCTGGAGTAATGGCTGACCCGTTTACGCAGTGACTGGCTGTCAGAACCCATTGGGACGAGATCAGCGTTCCACCACATATGGAACTTGGACGAGTGCCATCATCAAAGACCTTAAGGTGGATCAGCACCATCCACGGGAACTCATTCGGCGCCGCATCTTCGCCGCCGATGACTAGCGGCCGCACCTGGGCGGCGGCCCCCGATGACCATAGTATGAGGAGCGAGGACGTTATGGTTACGATAGAAGAGACGATCGATCGTGTATTCATGAGGGACGACATATCACCCGGTTGGCACTCTCACAACGCTCTTTTGAGAGCCTTGTGCGCAATGCTAAGCAAGCGAGGTTATAGCTCGCATCCGCACAGATGTTTTACAGGTACGCTTCAGCGAGACTGGCAGCTGGCCCTATCAGGGCACCGATACGAGCTACCTGGAATTGGGGATATAAACGTACTAATTTTTCGTCCGGCGTTTTGGATTTGCTCGCCGCCAGGCCATAATCTCGACCGCGGCTAATCCCGCCTCAAGACCTTTGTTCTTGTCATCATCCCCACTACGAGCTCGTACATACTCAAGGGTATCAACCGGAATGATCTCATTGATAATTGGGATATCGTGCTCAAACATCACGCGCTCGAGGCCACTGTTCGCGAGGTCCTTCACCATCTCAAAGTGATAGGTATCCCCTTTCAGGATAACACCAAACACAATGATCGATTCGAGTTCAGGGTCGTTCTCGACCAAACGTTTTGCCGCGAGGGGGATCTCAAGGGAGCCAGGAACAACGTGGACTTTCGGCGTGACGCATCCCGCAACACTCAAAACTTCGAGGCAGCGCTTCACCATCGAATCGGTGAATTCGCGGTACCACTTTGAAATAATGATCGCTGTCTTTGCCCCTTCCACGCGAGGAATCTGCGCTGTTGAGTAGGAGGTTTGTGCCATACCGAGTGTCCTCTGTGCCCGCATCATTACTGCAAGCAATCGTGGCGACAGCGCTAGGATAGGCAACTGTGCTTCGCGAGCTGCCAAATTTGAATACCGAAGGAGGGACTTGAACCCCCACACCCTCGCAGGTAGCGGATTTTGAATCCGCCGCGTCTACCATTCCGCCACTCCGGCACGTGGAAGGACCGTTCTAGACCTTCTTGAACCAAAATTCAAGCGCCGTACGGCCCAGAGTGTCGCTAAAAACCCGTAATGTGAGGGTAGCTAGGCTGCTCTCTTTAGTAATCGTCGGCGGGTAGCGTAGTTTTTGGTTAATTATCGCGGAGGCGCGGAAGACGCGGAGAGCGCAGAAACGTATCAATGGTCATCTGTGAGCTCCGCGTTTTCCGCTCCTCCGCGTTACATAACCAAGATATTCGGACCCGGAACAACTTCGTTTTTACCTCCCCATCAGGAATCATCCCCGACCGAAGCCCGAATCCGTCCCTCAACGTCGGCGAGAACCTCATCAGCGGGGCGTCCACTCGGCTCGACGAGCTCCAGGAACTCCATCTCGATCGTTGTACCGAAGGGGATAGGGCAAAAATTATAGCGCAATATTCGCCAATTCCCTCGTATCGCCACAGGTTGAATGACCGCGGAGGGCATCTTCTTAAGCAAGGTCAGGAACCCACTTGGACGAAACTGCTTCATTTTCCCATCACGCGCGCGAGTCCCCTCAGGAAAGATCGCCGCGACTTGATGAGAGCGCTCCTTCATCTCGCCGAACTCGCCGATCGCTCGTAGTGAGGCCTTCGCGTCTTTGCGATCAATGAGTACGGAGCCAAGGGTGCGCAGAGCAAGGGAGATGCTGGGGATCCACTTTCCAAGCTCCTTCTTCGCGATGAACCCGATCTCCCGAGCGCGGCACGCCCACATAATCATCGGGATGTCGTACATGCTCTGATGATTCGACACGATAATGATTGAACGATCCGATGGAAGCGTTGGTCGACCGATGTATGAAAAACGAGCGCCCGCAAGGATTCGGATGTTCCACACGAGGCAGATGTTCATGAGGTCAAGGGCGTACTTCTGAGCTCCCCGTCCAAAGAGAGCGGCGATCAGTTGAACGAGATGAAATACAACCAACAGAGAGATAAAGGCCACAACATAGAATGGGGTACAGATCCAACTGATGAATCGCCCACACTCCCTCTTTTTGTCGTCGGATAACTGCATCGTCCTACTCCCCTATGTCTATATGGAGCCTTCGTCGCTGCATATCAATGCTATGAATGAGCTTGAGTCGCAGACTTTCGGGACTACCCGCATCTGGGGCCAGTAGCGCTGACGATGCGAAGCTCGCGAGCGTGCCTTCCTTCTCATCGAAACCGATATCGGCCATGTGGAGATGTCGCGCTCTATCGAGCATGAGCGCTAGCGCGATACACTTGATCCACTCTGGGCTCTCCGAGGCTACGTCCCGCACGGCCGATACGTCAAAGCGGAGATCCCCTGGAATCTCTCTATCGAGGGGAACGGTACTGTAGGCCACCACACGGAGCACGTGCGAGGTAATGTTGGCACAGTCCTGGATCACAAGGGAAACCACACGGGCGATACGAGGATTAAAAGACACCCCCTCCTCCCGAGCCACACCGAACTCAACATTTCCACCGAGATCGGCCGCCTCACAGTAATCGAGAGCGAATTGAGCGACCACATCCTTACCGTAGAGGCGTCCGAGGGAGGCGGCCAAGCCTGGGCACTCTTTTGTGAAACGAACCAACATCATAGACAAGATATGTCACATTGTTTGACTACAATGCCAATACGCCTTAGGCTCCCTGAAACGATCGGCTAAGGCCAAAAAACAACACCTTTCTACTTTCAAGGCACCTGGTGAAGTTATCTCGGGGTCGTTACTATCAGATAGTCAGCTTGGGCGCGAGTACTCCCCCAGTACCACTTCATGGAGGCACATGACTCGGTCGACAACGTTTCGCTCACTTCTGGAAGTCACCGGTGCTCTCACAGCGGTGTTGGCTTGTACCCTCTCTATAGGACCTATGACTGCACGCGCGGACGACTACATCGCCCCTCACCTCGTTAAGGTATCAACCCCTCTCTACAGAGCGCCGGCTCAAAAATTTAAACCGAAGCTTGGAACATATGAGTACACGGTTGGGTGGCAAGGGATTCCAGCCGCCTCATGCACCCTCACTGTGGACGAGCGGGATGGAAAGTACCTCATTGAGGCCGCGGCCCGCACGTATAGTGGAGTAGACGTTCTCTATAAGCTTCGATACACCGCGACCGGCGTACTCGATGCGGCAACTCTCCAACCAGAGAGCTTAGTCATTAATCACGATGAGAACTCGCGGCACAAAAATATCGACATGCGCTTTGACGCATCCGGCAACCAAATCACGGCGGTACGAAGCAAGGGGCCTCAAGATCCGGACAAAAAGCTAGTCTCTTTCGATCCGGACAACATGACCCTTGATCCTATAGGAGCCGCGTTCCTCGCCCGAGCGCTCCCTTGGGAGGTCGGGCAGAGCAGAGACCTTGACGTTTTCAATGGAAAGAGTCGCTACTTCATCACCCTATCGGCGGTAGAGAAGACCTCCATTATGTTTCAGGGTGAAACGCGGAAGGTTATCGTGATTACTCCTCGGGTGCGTAATCTTTCTACAACAAAGCCTCGCTCAAAGCTTCAAGAAGCGTTCATCTACATCACCGATGATGATCA
>JAIXPR010000300.1 GCA_027486155.1 Pseudomonadota bacterium
AGTGGGTCGGGCACAACAGCTGACGCGATTAAGTCGATATCCTATACGACGGCGCTGAAACGTGATGGGCACAACGTGGTCGCAATCAACAGTTCATGGGGTGGTAGCTCATATTCCAAACCGATGCTCGACGCGATCGCTGATGCCGCGAGCGAAGGGATACTTTTTGTCACCGCTGCGGGTAATAGCGGAACGAATAACGATTCGAGACCGGTGTATCCAGCGAGCTATGCTGCTGCCAATGTGATTAGTGTTGCCTCGGTTGGGGCTAACGGCTTTCTCTCGGTCTTCTCCAATTTCGGAGCTCGTTCTGTTCACATAGCTGCACCGGGGAACCAGATCTACAGCACGGGGCTCTCGAATGGATTTACCTTTAAATCGGGTACCTCGATGGCGGCTCCGCAAGTCGCGGGGCTTGCCGCGTTGGTCAAGTCAGCGTGCGGCACGTTAGGAATGAGTGGCATACGGGATAGAATATTGAACTCCGGCGCAAGGTCGCCGGCGCTCGCGGGGCTTACCACCACTGGAGCTATGGTGAACGCGGCGCAGTCTGTTCGGTCGGCGGTGGTCAATTGTTCCTCATCATCGATTACCCCTCCGCCCACTGCTACGATCGATCCGAGGCCAACACCGACGCCTATTCCAACGGCGGTGCCCGCCACTGCACATTCTTTCTCAGCGCGACCCGCACAGGTTGAAGCGAGAAGGCCGGTGATTTTCTCCGCGGATGCCGGCTCTGAATCGGTAACGTTCGGCACGATTGAGCTTTCGCTCTACGATCAGGCGGGTCGTCGATACGATTGCTCAAGTCGGGGTACGATACTCCTTTCCAAAGGTACGCGAACGGTGAGCGTCACCATCCCTGAGGCGGCGAGGAACTTTCAATCACTCGCCTTCCGATTTACCAGCCGTCGTGGGATGTCCCTTGCGTTCGTATCGATAGGTAATTCACAGCAAACCTTGGTTCCGAATACAAGAGCTGAGCAGGCTTGTCAGGGGCTGTTGCGGCAGTTCTTGTAGAGAGTCTTGTCGTATCGGAGTGGTGGGGAGGCGTGTATCAACCTATGAGACACCTCCATGACTTCCCATTCGCGTATGCTACCGTGCAAGAAGATGCCACCGATAGTGGTGGCACAGGTACGGTGGCTTTATGCGATTACTTCTTATTCTCTTCGTCATCATGCCCGGTGTGGCGTTCGCGCAGCGTAATCCGCTCAATGGCGTAACGGTCATTCAACAGGGACCGAACCAGATAGCGGTTGTTCCTCCAGCTCAGGGGCTTGGAGAGAGGAATACGGCGGGGTGGAATACCGGCTATAGCGTCGTTACGGAGACGAAGGAGAGAGCGAACCCGTTGGGCCAGTTATGGGGCGGAACCGACACTATCGTAGAGACCCGCACCAAGGTTGTCCCCAATGACGCACTTGGACAGCCACTACGAGTGGGTGGGGCGGCGTTTGAGGAGCGCAATAGCGCTGGGTGGAGAACTGGGTACAGCGCTGTCACCTCTACCTACGAGCGTCCGGATCCGCTGGGACACGCGCTCGGGGGAAGTAAGACGGTAACGGAGACAACCACCAAGATAGTACCGAACGACGCGTTGGGGAATCCGATTCAGCCGATCCTGCCCTTGTGGCCGTGAGAGGTACTAGCTTGGATGCTCGTACGATCACGCTCCTTATCGTTTAACGACCATCGTACCCGAGAGCATATCGTGCACGGTGCGTTTTCTTCCCGGGAAGATCATCGTGAACACCTCAAGAAAGAACGTCACGCTGAGCAGTAGATATCGTACGATGTTTCGCCACAGAGCGTGAAAGGGTGATATCCGACCGCCACTGTTTGTCACGACCTGGAGTCCAACAAAATATTTACCTGGCGTTCCCCGCATCGCGGAGGCTTCGAAGGAGACCCGGTAGAGAAGGATAAAGGTGCCGAAAAGCACCCCGAACTGCGGATCGCGTGCGGTGAGCCGCTCAGAGAGCTCTTCGAGCGGAATAAAGAAGGTGGCAACGAACGCTGACGCGATGATAACCAGATTGAAGATGAAATGGTCCAAAAGGTATGCGGCTACCCGTATCCAGAAACCACATCCGTTGACAGCTGAAGAATTTGTCATAATCGCCCCCATGTAGCATTACGAATGAGTATTCGACCGATGGGGTATGGGGCTTTAGGGTTTGGGTCCGAATAGGCGGTAAATTTGGCCCCGCGGGGTCCTCGGTCGCCATAATGTCGCGGATCGCAAAGGACGTTCGCCGCACGCAACCACTCGGCGGTCAGGAATGACCGCCCTCCCGTTCACCGCCAGTTGGGAGGGCGACCATTCCTGGTCGCCGGAATGTCGCGGATCGCAAAGGACATTCACCGCACGCAACCACGCGGCGCGCAGGCTTGTCCCCCTTAGCGTAGCGACGGGGGAAATGCCCGCCCTCCCGATCACGGGTCGCTGGGAGGGGCGCACTACCTCCCCAACGCGCAGAAGAAATTCACCAGCTGCATCTGTTCGGGTGTCTTACACCGTGTCTTCAGCAGAAGCGGGGAGCCTACGATGATGGCGAGCGCTTTCGCTCGTGAGAGCGCGACGTTGATGCGTTTCGTGCTAAAGAGAAAGTCTAATCCGCGAGGTGTCTCGTTAATGTTGGAGGAGGTCATCGACACGATCGCCACGGGTGCTTCCTGTCCTTGGAAGAGATCTATCGTTCCGACCCTTCCGTTCGGGATGCGCCGCGCGATCTCCTTCACCTGGAGATTAAACGGAGCGATGATCATTATGTCATCGAGGGTGAGTTGGCGCGTTGTGCCCCCCTTGTCGGTGAATGAGCACTGCAGAAGTTCCCGCACGAGCTCCTCGACGAGCGCTGCTTCGTCCTCCGAGCTCGTCGTTGAGTCCTGCGTATGCTCGCTTTCGACGAAGAGTATTCCAGAGCTCTCCGTGATGCGGCGCGGGGCGGGATTTGAGATCGATTGGTGGGCGTTATCTCCGTGTGCCTCGAGGCGATTCTCATAGACGTGATGCGAAAGGAGGGCGCAGATCTCAGGGTGCATACGCCGGCAGTTGTCGAGGAACACGCCACGGTGAGGAGGGATCGTCTTGTGGTCTCCAAGGAGGAGTTCAAGAGGGGAGAGGTGCAGATCCGCCGGGTGTGTTCCCTGGATTGGCTGCGAGAGCTGACATGGATCGCCGATCAAGATGAGGTTCTTTGCGGATGAGCCGGCGGCCATCAGGTGCGCGATCGACATCTGCGACGCTTCATCGACGAACAGGTAATCGAGCTTGTCGTAGAGGTGTGGATACGCGAATGCCCATGCGGTGCCGGCGAGGAGGTTATACTTATCGGGATCGAAGCTCTCCGTCTTAAGACAGTTCTCGATATGGGTAGAGTCACCAGCAGGTGGTTGATACTGGGTCGAAAGCTCCTTGTTCGATTTCTTTACCCCTCGAAACGGAATCTTAAGCGCGAGCGCTACCCTATCCACCTCCTGTAGGAAGTTATTCACCGCTTTGTGTGAGTTCGAGGTGACGCCGATTCTCTTCCCCGCTTTGAGAAGCGAGAGCGCGAGCCGCGCGCCGTGGTAGGTCTTTCCGGTGCCGGGAGGTCCCTGAATGAAGAGATAGCTTCCATCGAGGTGTATCGCGGCGTCGTAGAGAGCATCGGCAAACTCAGGGTGTTGCGCCGAATGGGGCACGATTATCGGACGGGGTTTTGAGTCCTTGAATACGGGGTCGCAGCCCTGAAGGATATCAACGAGCGCGGTGTGGGGATAGGTTCGTTGAAGCGCGCCGAGGTTCTCCAGATCGAGCTCTCCGACCGCGTCAAGAACGCGATCGAGTCCATCGCGGAGAGAGTCGGTGAGCATCTCGGGCTTTCTGGTGATGTCGATATGGTCGTAGGAGGTGGCGTCCCCTTTGAGTTTGATACTGATGGTGCCGGCGTAGGGATTAATTGATTCGATGCTGCCGTAGTCTTGATCGTGTTTGACGTCGTAGACACCATCGCCCCGGTCAAGCTTCGTCTCGCGGGGATGAAAGGTGTAATGAAGGAGCCGCGAGCGGCCTGATACCCCTTCTGGAGTTGAACGGTCGAGGGTCAGGTTCGTGAGGGTCTCAACGTGTGCATCCTGTTTTTCGGGGGAGTCTTTGAGGCTAAAGAACTGCCACCACGAGGGCTTCATCTCTCGACGGTAGAAGTCAGAGAGGTAGAAGAGCTTTTCGCGTAGTTGTTGTCCTGGGGTGTGCTGCTCTCGGGGCGTTTCAAGGAGTTCATCCGCTCCAAACAGGGTGCGGTATCGCTGAATACGCGCGGCCTCGAGTTCGCTCTTGGGAACCTCGTCCTCTTTGAGCTTCTTCTCTTTTTTGGGCGCTGGAGGGTTGATCGAGCCCCAGTCGATAGCGAACTCTCTCGCCGCTTGATCCTTTAGCTGATGGAGCCAATCGAGGAGCTCTATCGTTGAGTCGCAGTCCTTGCGGTTGTAATCGATGATCGTCTGAAGGACCTCGGGGTCCTTGGTCTCTAGGTACCGTTCAAACACAACGATACTGTCTCCGCCGCCCTTCACATCCAGCTCTCGCTTGGCGCTGTAGAAACGCTCGAGGTTCTTGATGGAGTATTTCGGCTCTGAGACCCGGATCGCGTTGCGCACGACCTCGTAGAGATCCACGAACCGCTTCTCTTTGAGCAGTCTATCGAGTTCATCGGTGCGCGAGGGATACTGCGCGCTCATCCGTTTGAGCGCCGCGATCTCATACGGTGAGTAGTGGTAGATGTGCGCGTCTGGATAGGTGGTGATGCGCTCCATCATGAAATCGATCAGATTCTCGTAGGCGATCCGCTCCTCGGCTTTCGTGAAAGCGAGGAAGTGCTTGAAGCCGAAGGTGCCATCCGGTAGCCGAAAGGAGAATCCATGAAGGTATTCAAGGCCGTCGCGGAGTTGGAAGTCCTCGTTCTCAAGCGCTTCGGCTTTTATCAAGGGGTCGGCCTCGATATCGTAGAAAAGATCGCCGGGTGAACGGGGTGGGAGCGCCTTAAATCCGATACCGCCCTCGTTTGGGTGAACGAACGAGAAGGTTGGCTTATCTCTCCCCGCTATCTGAAGGCGAGCCTGCTCCTTAAGACGGGAGAAAACACGGGGCGCTACCTTATCAGGTGGGGCTCCTTCGTATTGCGCGAGTTGCGCCATCGTCGAGACGCCGATATTCGTGAGACGCTTTCGTTGGGGACCGGTGATACGAGCGACTCGCGAAAGGTGGTCGGCCTCATCCCATACGCCCTTGCAGTAGTTTCTCCAATGACAGATGGAGCAGTGCGCGCACGGCTCAGGTGAGATCGTTGAGGTGTCGGACGCGTTGAGCGTCGCGAGGAACTCCTCCTTGAGGTTTCGGTAGTACGAGTAGTAGTCAGCGATTCGGTAGGGACGGGGAGTGCTCGTTCCATCGACGATGTAGGCGTACTCAGGAAGGGTGCCCTGGAGGGCTTCCAGAAGCTCGGAATAGAAGCAGAGCTGGAGGGCGTAGGTCGCTTTGTGGCTCTTTCCCAATTTAGTGTCGACGACCTCGTAGCTAAAGTCTCCAAGGGCGGAGGGTTTCTCAACACGTTTCAGGAAGTCAGAGAGCCCCCACAAGGTGTCATTCGCGAGCATCGCTTGGTAGATGTACGGGTGTCCCGCTTTGAGCGCCTCAAGGGTGATGGAGAGCTCTTTGTTCGGATCGTGTGGAATCGAGTAGCTCGGCTCGAAGGGAGGGGTTCCTTGGGCTGTCAGGGTCGAGAGGTACCGTGCCTCGTGCTCCTTTCCCTTCCTGGTGATCAGTGTGGCCTGATCATCTTGCGTGGTCTTCTCCAATTTCTCGAAGAGGGAGCGCTTGTCCCTGAGCGCGCGGTACTGACAATCACTAAAGTTACAGAGGTCTGTCGCGGTGTAGAAAACGGTATCGCCGAATCGCTTCATATCGGTGGAGTCCTTGGAGCCCTGGGGAATCTGCCTCCCTACGGTACGAATGGGGTAGTCGGTTGGAAAGGGGGGATTTTGGAGAGTTTGAGGCAAAAAAGCGTGGGGATATCAGTCCGCATCGCCCCAAGGATTGGGCATGACCTAATCCATCCAGTGATACACTTCGTTGCGTTGCTGAAGGGGGCCCCCAGAATGAAGCCTATCTCCCCGCAGCCCGATTAATCTCTCGCTCCACCTGTTGTTGCGTAACCTGAGCCTCAAGTCGCGCGGGCGCTTCAACGTACTCGATGTCGTCGGCCTGATTCCAAGGGCCGCGGGCATCCTCAGCGCCGTCCTGTCCGACCCCTGTGGAGTCGTTGAAGTACTTTCGCACCGTGGAGGGAGTTGGTTCGAGGTTGCCGATCTGTAGGGGATCGAGTCCCATGGTGTCGAGCGCGGTCATGAACGCCTTCATGTGCGTGATCTCTCGCGTCATGAGGAATTGGAGCGTGTCTTTGGTGCCGGGATCATCGCAGAATTCAATGAGCCGCTCATACACAATTTTCGCCCGAGCTTCAGCCGCGATATTGCTCCGCAGATCGACCTCAAGTTGACCGCTTATCTTGAGGTAGTCCGCGGTCCACGGATTACCCTGCGAATTGTTGAGGTTCACACCACCTCCTCCCACCAACGCAATGAGTGGATCGGCCTCGGCCGCTTCACGGTTCTTCTTGCATGGCTTGAGATGCATGCGGGTAAGCGTGCCGATTACCTCCAGGTGACTTAACTCTTCGGTCCCTATATCCATTAAAAGATCTTTGCGAGCGATATCCTCGCAGTTAATTCCCTGAATTGTATATTGCATCGCCGCCGCAAGCTCACCGTTAGCGCCTCCGAATTGCTCAAGCAGCATCTTGCCAAACCTCGGGTCCGGAACATCGACCCTCACGGTGTACATGAGTTGTTTCACGTGATGATACATGAGTGCCCCTCCTCCGATTCTGTACTCTAGACCTTATGACGGTAGCCCTTTGTGATGATCGAGAACTATGACCGAGGCTAGCCCCGGTGGATTGCGGCCGCCGGCATGACCTCACTCCGTTGAAGGGGGTTGATGTGTGCCGACGTTGAGCATCACTTTGAGGGGCCGAACTCCTCGATTATGCGGGTTGTGAGGTGATTCCTATGCTGTATGCTAGGTCCATCGGCTCAGTCCCGTTTCGTCTCGTGCGCCCCAAAAGATGCCCGCCCTATGGCGGTCTTGGGGCGCCCTCTGACGGTCGTTCTTTGACTCCTTGGTGACCTCGCGCGCGCGGCACGCTTTCTTGTCGAAGAGGGATGGAAGAGGGATGCACTCCTAACCCTTTGGCAGATGTAAAGGGCTGTCCAGAAGTCAGAAACTGAGCCGCCCCCCCTGCCAGGTACATCTTCTATGTATAATCGAAGAAACACTATCCATGGATTTCAAACACGCAACACCTAGGGTCAAAAGGCGAATAAGGTGATGGCGCAGATGTGGCATCGAGTGTCTAGGTTAGGGGCCTGCAGAAGGAGGGGATATCCATGATTACGATAAAGCTCACCTTTGTATCGGATGGCACTACCTTAACGCTGAGCAAGACCCGCTTTCGTCATCCACTACTGAAGCAGGAGTTAGTAACGGTCAGGGGATCTACCGCGCCGGGGATGGCGGGCAATTTCCGGTGGAGTTCCGGCGTACGGGGGCTTGCGCTGTTGCTGGTCAAGCATGCGGTCGCGGCCGAGTGCGGCACTAATGGTACTGCCGCCGGAGACCCCTCAGCGGGCATTGAGGGAGATGAGGGTTCCCTCGCGGCATCGCTCGATTACGCCATCAGCAAGCAACCTCGATGGATTGACGAGATGTTTGGAACCACACCCCAGGGGGTACCGATATCGAAGCTTCTCTTTCGTCGGATCAACCCCGACCGAAAACGACCGGGGCCGGTCACGGTGTTCATCCCGAACACCGACTTTGGTGTCTTTATCGAAGTGAACGGAAAGAGCGCCCGAGGTGTTCGCGAGTTGCTCGACCTGGAGGGTCGTTTAACTCTGTTCGCGGAGTCAGTGAAGATAGCTTCTTAGGTCGAACCGTGGAAGGAGCGCGGCTCTCTGCTCGTTTAATCCGCCTCGCTTCCTCAAGGAAATGGATAGGCATTCCGAGTTCATACCTGTATAGACGGTGTGGGACAGGGGACTCAGTGGGTAAAGCTCCGCAGTTCCTCAAGAGTTTTCTTTGGGTGGATGACAACGGCGCATGGATACATCAACTTTTCTGAAGCGGTCCCTCGTTTTTCAAGCTGAACTTCAACGCAATAGCTTTCCGAATGCTTCTACCTTAGCCGATCTCTGTGGATGCTCCCGCAGTACCGCGGTAAGAACGATCGATCGTCTCCGATATGAGTTCGGAGTGCCACTTGAGTATGATGAGTCGAATCGCGGGTACTATCTTACGAGATCAGACTTTTCCTTCGCATCCTTACCCCCAGGACGTGACGAGTTGGTGGTGATGATTCTTTTAGGGGAGTTGCTCAATCTGATCGATGACGCTTCCTTGCAGAGCGCGGTGTCCTCACTGTGGGCGCATCTCACCAACGGGAGATCTGACGTGCACTACGATCTTGAACAGATTCGTGGACGATTCTCCTCAGAAACAACATCCGTGGCGAAGTTGGCGGACGTTGACCTCCTTCGCCTCTTGAATCTGAGCCACAAAGGTCAAACGGTGAAGGTACGGTATCGCTCTCCTTGGCGCCACGAGGAGGACAAAGAGTATAGTGGGCTCTTTGAGCGATTCCATTTCTCGGACGGCATCTTGTACGCGATGTTCGCTGATAGTCGGGGTCGACATATCGTGCTGAACGTATCGTTCATTAAGGAAATTGTTGAGCTCGATGCTCTTCCACCTCGCGCTGTGGATGCCCAGCCGGTGACCCAGGGGAAGGACTATTGGTTAGAAGGCTTCGGTGTGTGGTCAGGTACGCAGCCACTTACCGTTGAGGTCGCGATCTCGGCTCCAGCCTCACGCTACTACGCGGCGCAAAGTTGGCATCCCGAGCAGGAGGATAGTTGGGACGGGGACACGCTGATTCGGAGATTTCCAAGTATTCCCTCTCCTGAACTCAATCGCCGCATATTGAGCATTGGTCGTTTTGTGCGATCCGTTAAACCCGAGCATATCCTTGATGAGCTTCTTCGGGATGTGGAGCACTTGGGGGCCCTTTGTAGAAAGGACTAACGGTTGAGTGTTGTCGCTCTCGTAAGCCCCGGTCGTGTACATGATGTGTTCGTGCCAGTGAATGGCGTGTCTACAAGATCTTCGTAGGCTTTGACAGGTAATCATGCCCAATCAGCGCTCGTTTCGTATGTTTTTGCGGACTTGATCCGATGCTTCCTTTACTGCGCTAATCACACAGCGTACGAACGAGGGACCGGTTTATGGCAGGCGTCGCACGGAAGTTCCGAAATCTCCCGTTTTTGAGGAGGTTCGAGTCCCTCGTGACCCGATGCGCGAGAGTGGTGGGAAATGTGATACCGCGGCGCGCGGTAGAGAGAGATGACGTACCCCAGACACTCAAGGTAGAGGTCCGCAAGGTATCGTTCGAGGAGGGGCGCGGTGGCACCCCCTTCGGTGAGGCTCAGATCTCGGTGACCAATCTCTCGGTCGATATCCTTGAACGCCTTACGATCTCGGTGGTTCTTAAACTCGATGGGGTTGGTCCGGTGTACACCGTAGAGCATACGTATCGAGTTCACATTGAGCCGGGCGACTTCATTGAGCTCACCCTTGATCTCGGAGAGGTTCCGCTTGAGGATTGTCCGGAGGGAGTGACAACCGAGGTAGAGGTCCTCGCGTCACGACATGTCAACAAAACCCTTCCAACCTATGTCCTTCCAGAGTCCTCTACCGGCATCTGCGCCATCGAGGATCCCTTCATGCTTGCTCGTGACATCGTTGTTCAACGAATTGATATCGCGGTATCGAGGACCTTCTTTGGAAACAAGGGATGGGCGCGCGTCATGTACGTGATGCGAAACGATAGTGGCATCTCACATCACGGCTTATCCATCGTCACCCGCTTCTATGCCGTCAACGGTGAGTTGATCGGTTCGGATGAGCGCGTGTTCGACATCG